>JAGGAJ010000062.1 GCA_017889845.1 Deltaproteobacteria bacterium | reverse complement strand
GAGAGCGAGTTCGTCCTGCTCGACATTTACCAGGAGGCTTCCGCCCTCAAGGATGCGTCCCTCCTGCTGTCCACCACCATCGGGCCGACGACGACGAAGAGGTCCACCCGGACCAATGCCCTCGTCAAGAACGGGGACTCGGTCCTCCTGGGCGGCCTGATGCAGGAGCAGATCAACACCTCGCAAAACAAGGTCCCCCTTCTGGGGGACATCCCGCTGCTGGGCCGCCTCTTCCGGTTCGACTCGGTCACCAAGAAGAAGACGAACCTCCTCATCATGCTCACGCCGCACATCATCAAGGAACCGTCCGACATGGTCGGGAGGACCCTGGAGAAATCCGAGAGACTGCGGAGGGAGTTCGAACGGAAGCGGCAGCAGGCCGACGGCGTGCTGCCCGACTTCGGGACGAACGGGCAATGACCGGAAAATCCGCACCCGTCCCGGGTCTGGGGGAGCTGACGCCGGACCTGTCCCTCCTCCCGAAGATCCCGATCGGGTACGCGCGGAAGCATCTCCTGCTGCCGTGCAGGAACCCGGCCGGGGAGGCCGTCCTCCTCTCCGGGAAACCGGAAACGCGGGAGGCGATCGACGAGATGCGGTTCCTGGCCGGCCTCTCCCGCGTGGTCGCCGCGTCCCCGGAAGACGTCCTCGCCCGCATCGACGCGGCGTACGAGCGGTCCCAGACTCCCGAGAGGGAGATCGTGGAGGGGCTCTCCGGGGAGTGGGACCTCGACGTCGCCGCGACCATCGAGGAGACCCGGGACCTCCTCGACTCGCCCGACGAGGCCCCCGTCATCCGGTTCGTCCACTCCGTCCTTTTCCGCGCTATCCGCGACCGGTCCAGCGACATCCATTTCGAGCCGTACGAGAAGGAGCTGGCCGTCCGGAACCGGGTGGACGGGATCCTGTACAACATGGTGACCGCCCCGAGGAAGTGGCACGCGCCGGCGGTGTCGCGGGTCAAGGTCATGGCCGGCCTGGACATCGCGGAGCGCCGCCTTCCCCAGGACGGGCGCATCCGGATCCGCATGGGGGGGAAGGAGATCGACATCCGGGTCTCCACCGTGCCGACGTCCTTCGGGGAGCGCGCCGTGCTGCGCCTCCTCGACCGCACGAACGTCGTCGTGGGCCTGTCCGACCTCGGCCTGTCGCCCCCGGAGCTGTCGCTCATCGAGCGCTTCCTCTCCCGTTCGAGCGGGATCGTCCTGGTGACGGGCCCGACCGGATCCGGCAAGACCACGACGCTCTATGCCGCCCTGCGCCGGCTCGATTCCGGGACGAAGAACATCATCACGATCGAGGACCCGGTGGAGTACCAGATCCGGGGGATCGGACAGATCCAGGTCAACCCGAAGATCCACCTGACCTTCGCCAACGGCCTGCGGTCGATCCTGCGGCAGGACCCCGACATCATCATGGTGGGCGAGATCCGCGACGCGGAGACCGCCGAGATCGCGATCCAGGCGTCCCTCACCGGGCACCTGGTCCTCTCGACGCTGCACACCAACGACGCCGCCAGCGCCGTGACCCGGCTGGTCGACATGGGGATCGAACCGTTCCTCGTGGCCTCCTCCCTCTCCGCGGTGGTGGCCCAGCGGCTGGTCCGGCGCCTGTGCCCTGCGTGCAAGGCGGCGTACGCGCCCACCCCGGAGGAAGCCCGCGGGATCGGCCTGCAGTCACCCCCCTCCGCCCCCTTCTACCGTCCCGCGGGGTGCGAGAAGTGCCTCCACACGGGTTATTCCGGACGGATCGCCCTGTTCGAGATCCTCCCCGCCGACGAGACGGTCCGCACGGCCATCCTGACCCGCTCCGACGCGGACGGCATCCGCGCCCTCGCCGTGTCCCGGGGGATGCGGACGCTGCTGGCGGCCGGCGCGGAGAAGGTGCAGGCCGGCGTCACCTCGGCGGAGGAGGTCCTCCGCGTCACGCAGGAGGATTAGCCCGCGGTGCCGACATACCGCTACAAGGGGATCTCCCGGGCCGGCGTGGAGACGAAGGGGACACTGGAGGCCGACAGCCTCCCCCTCGCCCGGAAGAAACTCCACGCGGAGGGCGTGTTCCCCCTCGCCCTGCACGAGGGGCCCTCGGGCCGGAAGGCCTCTTTCCTCCCTTCCCTCCTCGGACGGCAGGAGTTCCTCCCCCTCCTCACGCGGCAGCTCACCACGCTGGTGGGTGCGGGCGTCCCCCTGGTTTCGGCGCTGCAGTCGGTGGCGGTCCAGGTGGACGACCCGGAGAGCCGCCAGATCCTGCTCGACGTCCAGGAGGCGGTGCGCGAAGGCGCCTCCCTCGCCCGCGCCATCGAGACCCGGCCCGGCACGTTCCCGGACCTGTACGCGGCGATGGTGCGCGCCGGGGAGGAGAGCGGGACGCTGGCGCTGTCCCTCTCCCGGCTGGCGGACCATCTCGAGGGGCAGGCCCGCACGAAGGGCCGCATCCGTTCGGCGTTGACCTACCCGCTGCTGATGGCCGTGGTGGCGAGCCTCGTCGTGATCTTCCTGCTGACCTTCGTCGTGCCGAAGATCGTCGGGATCTTCGCGCACCTCGGAAAGGCGCTCCCCCTGCCGACGCGCGTCCTCATCGCGGTCACCGACGTCCTCGCGGCCGGTTGGTGGGCGCTCCTCCTCGCGGCGGGAGGCGCTACCCTTCTCGCCCGGAAGTACCTCGCCACGGATCGGGGGAAGCGGGCCCGCGACGCCTTCTTGCTGCGGATGCCCCTTACGGGGCGGCTGGCTTACCTCTCCGCGCTTTCGCGTTTTGCCCGGACCCTCTCCACGCTGGTCTCCGGGGGCATCACCGTCGACCGGGCCCTCCGCATCGTGGCCCCCGTCGTCGGGAACGCGGTGATCGCGGAGCGCATCGCGGCCTCGGCGGACCGCGTCGTGGAAGGGACGACCCTTTCCGAGGCCCTGCGCCCGCACCCCGAGATCCCCCCCGCCCTCGTCCAGATGGTGGCGATCGGCGAGGAGAGCGGCACGCTCGGCGAGATGCTCACCCGGGCGGCGGACGCGATGGACGAGGAGACGAACGCGCGTCTCACCCGCCTCCTCTCCCTCCTCGAACCGCTGATCATCCTGGCCATGGGAGGCGTCGTCGCCTTCATCGTCGTGTCGATCCTCTTGCCGCTGCTCGACATCTCCCAGATCGTCCGATAGGAGGGATCCGATGGAAGTGAAACGAATGCGGGACCGCAGGCTACGCGACCGGGCGGGGTTCACCCTGATCGAGATCATGGTGGTCATCGTCATCCTCGGCCTCCTGGCAGCGCTCGTCGTCCCCAAGCTGATCGGTCGGACCGAGGAGGCGAAGAAGACCCAGTCGCGCGTCCAGATCAAGAGCATCGAGCAGGCGCTCGAGCTCTTTAAGCTGGACAACGGCTTCTTCCCTGGGACGGACCAGGGGCTGGAAGCCCTCGTGCGGTTGCCCGAAGCGGGCCGGGCCCCGAAGAATTACCGGAAAGGCGGTTACCTGGACCGCGTGCCGAAGGACCCGTGGGGGAACCCGTACGTGTACGTGAGCCCCGGGTCGCACGGCGACTACGACATCAGTTCCTACGGTGCGGACGGCGTGGCGGGAGGCGAAGGAGAGGATGCGGACATCAACTCCTGGGAGACCCCGTAGGGACGGCTTCACCCTCGTCGAGCTCGCCGCCGTCCTGTTCGTGCTCGGCCTGATCCTCTGGATCGCCGTCCCGCGCATGGCGCTCCTGGGGGAACCCGGGAGGGACGCCGTATTCCGCGAACTGGCGTCGGCCTCCGAGGCGGCGTACGACGCCGCCCTCTTCGAAAAACGCGAGACGCGGCTGATCCTTCGCCCCGACGCCGGCACGTTCGAGTTCCGGAGGGCGGACCGCGCGGACGACCCTTCCCGGCCGCGGGAGCTCGGCCCCCGGCTGTCCATCACCGGGATCCGCGTGGAAGGCGAGGACCGTCTCCTGGACATCCCGACCGAGATCCGGTACCGGGCCGGCGGGCTCGTCCCCGAGGCTCGCATCTTCCTGAGCGACGCGGGCGAGGGGGACCGTCCGACCCTGTGGACCCTGCGCCTCGAGCCGTATGACGGCTCCCTGAAGATCCTGGAAGGAACGGTGCGGGACGATGGCTGATCCCGGTGGATCCGGGACCCGCGCGGGAGGGTTCACCCTCCTCGAGGTCCTGGTGTCGATGGCGATCCTCGCCACGACGCTGCTCCTCGCATACCAGGTCGTTTCGGGCGCGATCGCCGCGGAGGAACGGTCGGAGCGGTGGACCGCGGCATCCTACCTCGCGGAAACCCTCGTGCGGGAGGCGACGTCCGGATTCCCGGAAACGGGGGACACCGAGGGGAAGTTCCCCCCCCCGATGGAAACCTACTCCTGGAAGCGCTCCGTGCGTCCCGCCATCCACCCCGACGCCCGGGAAGTCCACGTCGAGGTCACCTGGAAGTCGGACGGGCGGGAAGAGCGGGTGTCCTTCTCCGGCGTGGCGGTAAAGTGATCCCGAAGCGGCGGCACGGTTTCACCCTCGTCGAGGTCCTCCTCACGCTCGCCGTCCTGTCCGTCGTGCTCATGCTCCTCCTCTCCGCCTTCACCGGCACGGGGCGGGCGAGGGAGGTTCTGTCCTCGCGCTCGAGGGAGTTCCGGCAGATCCGGCTCGTCATGGACCGGCTCGGGACGGAGATCCAGGGGGCCATCGCCTCCCCGCACCGCGAGGACTCCGCCCTCACCTGCCGCGAAGACCTGTTTTCCGGAAAGCCGGCGGCGACCCTCGTCTTCACGGCGCTCCGCGAGCCGGAAAGCGAAAGCGGCAGGCCGCCGTCGGACGTCGTGAAGATCCGGTACTTCCCACGGCTCTCGAAGGACGGGACGTCTCTGGAGCTGCACCGGGAGCAGTCGGATCTCCCCTTCATCGGAAGCCGGATCCCTTCGCGGGATGCCCTCGTGGCGGAAGGGTTGCAGGGATTCCGGGTGGAGTTGTACGACGGCACCTCGTGGCACCGCGAGTGGCCACCCGGTGGACGCCCCAGGACGGGGCTTCCCAGGAAGCTTGCTTTTGAACTGACCGGGGTGCGCGGGGAACCTTACCGGCGCGAGGTCCCCGTCCCCCTTGCGGGGCAGGAGGGAGAACTGATCCTCTCCGGGCGCCGTCCGGCGGTTTCCCCTTGACCCCCCTGCGGAACGAGCGGGGGATCGCCCTCCTCACCACCCTGCTCGTGCTGGTCCTCGTCGTCGCCCTTACGTACGAGATCTTCCATATCGGGGCACGGGCCGCCCAGACCGGCGCCTACGGTCGGGACTCCATCCGCTGCGCGCTCCTCGCGGAAGGGGGGATCGGCGCCGCCCGGGTCGCCCTCCGGGTGGACGCGAGGGGCAACTCCTACGACACCCTCGACGAGATATGGTCCCGGCCCGTGCCTCCCATCGACCTCGGCGACGGGATCGCGCAGGTCGAGATCGAGGACGAGGAACGGAAGATCAACCTGAACCGCCTGGTCCTGCCCAACCGAAACGCCCCGGACGAGCAGCGGCTCGCGGTATTCCGCCGCCTGCTGGAAACCCTCGGCGTCGACGCCGCGGTGGCGGATGCGGTGGTGGACTGGCTGGACAACGACGACACGCCGAGGGTCGGCGGGGCGGAGAGCGCCTACTACCTCGGACTGCCGTACCCGTACCGCGCCAAGAACGACCTGTTCGACGCGGTCGGGGAACTGCGCCTGGTGCGGGGGGTCACGCCCGAGGTGTTCGAGACGCTTCGCCCCCACCTGACGGTCCATTCCTCCGGGAAGGTGAACCTCAACACGGCGCCGAAGGAGGTGCTGATGTCCCTCTCGGCCGGGGCGGACGCCGCGGAGGGCGGCGTCATCGACTCCGCAGCCGCCGACGCCATCGTCGCGTACCGGAAGGAACACCCGTTCACCAAGCCCGAGGAGATCGGCAACGTCTCCTCCTTCCTCAAGGAACTGTACCGCCGGACCCGCCTCCGGGACATGGTGGACGTCCAGTCCACGGCGTTCCGCGTGCGGGCCACGGGGGTATTCGGGGATACCTCCCGGACCGTGGACGCGATCGGTATCCGTTCCGGAAATACGATACAATGGCGTTTCTGGCGACTGGAGTAACCCCGTAACCGACACCCCGGAGGGAACGAATGCACCCGTTCGTCCGACGCTTCCTGCCCGTATTCGCTGCGACCCTCCTGTTCGCCGCGGGCGCGCGTGCGGAGAGGATCGTGCAGGTCAACGAGATCGGCATCGGCCCCCGGGTGTTCGACCAGCCGTCGGTTGCGGCGAACGGCAGCACCATCCACGTCGCCTTCGTGGGGGACAGCACGGGCGGCAATCCCCAGATCCCTTCCACGGCGCTGTTCTACGCGGCGGTGAACGGGGCTGCCGACTTCACGAGCACGGCCACCACCCGTTCCCAGGTGATCGTCACTCCCGCCGTGCCGATCGACAACGGCCCGTACACGCAGGCCCGCCACCCACAGATCGCCCTGCGCTCGGCGAACCGCGTGGTCATCCTGTTCCAGGCACTGCCCAGCGACAATCCTGCGGCCGGATTCAAGCTCTTCCGGGCCCTGATCTCGCTCGACAACAATGTGGTGACGGCCCAGCAGGTGAGCGAAGTGCGCGACTCCCTCGGGGGCCGTATGGCGGGAACCCTGATCGATCCGTCCTTCGCGTTGGTCACCTCCGACAACACCGCGCGCGTCGCGTACGTCGAAAACGCGATCGACGTCCGGTACGCGCGGGTCGGCCTCGACAACGCCCTCCTCGTCGGCGCGCCCATCCCTCTCACCGTCCTGCCTGCGTCCCAGGGTGTCCTTCCCCTTCCACGCCTGCGCCTGGACAGCCTGAACCGCAGCCACATCGCCTGGGCGGCAAACAACAACGGCGGGACGGCGTCGGGCGTCTACTACGCATTGGTGAAGCAGGCCTCCACCGGAGTCGACAACCTGGCAATCGGCGCCACCCAGGTCCTCCCGGGGGGATACCGGTGGGGATTCCCCAACGTGCTCGTGGCGGCCAACAGCAGGATCCTCGTCCTCGCAGCCGACGAGCCGTTCGGGCCAACCGATGGCAGAGGCATCGCCGGGTCGATCGGCGTATCCTTGCTGAACCCCGACGGCGTCGTTCAGGACGGACTCCCGGTGGCCTTTCCGAACGTCGGGTCCAGTGCGTCGTTCTTCCTCTCCCCGCCGGGACAATCCGTGCTGGGCACGAACTTCGATGCATACCGTCCCGAGGCGGCCGTTGACGGCAATAACCGGGTGTACATCGCGGGGTACGGGTTCGTTTCCGGAGAATCCCCCCTTCGCGGGACACCCGGCAGGTTCTATTCGATGACCCTCAGCGGGGTGACCACGAGCGCCGGCACGGTAGCCCAGTTCGCCGAAATGGCCTCGTCCCCGCTCCCCGTGGGGGACGGTGAACTCGCCTTCGCCGGGACGATCCCGGGCGACTATACCCGGCCCGCTTTCGCCCGGTACAGCGGCAAATCGGTCCTCTTCTGGTCCGGGCCGGAGATCCTGTCCGGTGGCAGGAACCTGTACGTGACGAGCGTCTCCTCCGCCGCGGACCCGGTGGCCCCCGCTTCACAGTCCGGCTGCTCGGCGGTCGACGACCCCCGTCGGGGCGGGGCGGGCAGTATACCCGGCGCCGCCGTCCTCCTCCTTCCCGCGGCGCTGCTCGCGCTGCGGAGGCTAGCGCGGAAGGCCTTTGCGGGCTAGGCGAATCCCCTGGGGCCGGTGGGTCGCCCCGGTCCTCGGGACCTTTCTCTTCCTCGCGGTCCTCGCCGTCGTGGTTGTCCTCACCCTGCCGGGCGACACCCTCCTGTCCGCCGTCCGGCCTGCCCTCGGGCGGCACGGGATCCGGATCGACGCCCGGGAGGCCGCGCTCCGCTTCCCCGTCGGCGTCCGCCTCACGGGAGTGACCCTTGCCGTCGCCGGTCACCCGGCCGTACCCGTGGACGAAGTCACCCTGGCCTGGGAGTGGACCGGCCTGTTCCGGTGGCTTCCGGCCCGGCTCCGGTTCCTTCGCGGGTCGGCGTCGGGCGATCTCCGGTTCTCCCCCGCCTTCTGGAATCCCTCCCGGGGTACCGTGTCGCTTGCGGGCGTTTCTTCCGCCGACCTCCCCCTGCCCGTTTTCTCCACCTCCGGGGCGGGACTGGCCATCCGTCGCGCCGAAGCGAGCTGGCGGATTTCCGGCGGAAAACTGTCCGCCGACGGATCCGCCTCGCTGGAACACCTCCGGATTCCGGTCCCCGCTCCGGAATCCCCCATCCGGGATGCCCGGATCGACAATGTCGACCTGCTGTTCGCCGTGCGGAGCGACACGTTCCGGATTTCGCGCCTCGCGGGCTTCTACGAGGGGTCGCGCGTGGACGGCACCGGGGAAATCGCCGGCCTGCGGAATCCCGCAGCAGCCGTTCTGACGCTGCACCTGCGGGTCCAGAATCCGTTCGAGGGCCGGGTCGCCACCATGTTCGACATGCTGGCGAAAAACGCAAAGAATGCTAATCTGAGGATCGTGGGAACCTTGACCGCCCCGAAGGGCGAATTCCGGTTCTTCTAGGAACGGGCATGCTCACGATCGGCATTTCCATATCCCGGAACCGGATCGGCGCCGTTGCGCTCGACGGGACGGGCGCCACCGTAGGGGTCGCAGCCGTCGCGGAGAGGGCGTGTGCGGAACCGTTCGGGGATGCGGGGGACGCCGCCGCGCTGGCGGAACAGCTCCGGGCGGCCCTCGGCGGCAAGGGGCTGCCCGGCGCAGTGGTCTCGCTGCCGCCTCCCCTGACTTTCCTTCGCCCGACGGCGCTCCCGGTGACCGACCTGGAACGCGCCCGAGCCATCCACCTCGCGGAGCTGGAGGGGAACCTCCCCGTCGATGACGAGGAGATCCTCTCCGACCTCCTTCCGGGAGCGCCCGGGACGCCGGGGACCTTCCTCGCCGTCGCGGCGCGCCGCTCCTTCGTGGAGAGGATTGCCGGCGCGTTCGGCGACGCGGGGCTCCCGGTCGACCGCGTCGTCACCGACCACGTCGGTCTTCTGCACCTGGCCTCGTACGCCGGCGTGCCGCGGGACGCCCTTCTGCTTGGCGCGTTCCACGACCTGCTGCTGCTGCGCACATCGGGTGGCGGTGTCGCCGCCGCCCGGCAGTTCCCGGCCGCCATGGCGGACGCCCCGGAGGAGATCGCCTCCGCGGCGCGGGAGGCGATGGAGACCGGCGTGGACTCGCCCGTTCCCGCCTTTCTCTTCGGGAGCCCGCCGGCGGGCCTGGCCGAACGGATCCCCGGGGTAACGGAGGTGCCGTTGCCCGAAGGAATCGACCCTGCCCACCTCCCGGCGTTCGGGGCCGCCCTCGTTCCCCGCCAACCGGAGATTTCCGCCGGTTTTTCCCTCCGCACCTCGGCGGAGGCGGCGAAGGAGAAGGCAAGGGAACGGCGGCTGCGGCTGTTTTCCGCGGTTGCCGGAGGAGCGGCGATTCTCCTTGCGCTCGGCGCACTGGAGTTTGCCGTATGGGCGGAAGGACGAAAGGCGGCCGTCGCGCGCGCCCTCGTGCGGAAAGAGTTCACGGAGGCGGCGCCCGACGTCCGGAACGTGGTGCAGGCGACGGCACAGATCCGGGAGAAGGTCGCCTCCGTCCGGCGACAGCAGAAAGAGCTCGGTACGGACGTGATTCCACCTCCGGAATTCCTCATGCGGGCCTCCCAGGCGCTGCCCAAGGGGGAGATCGCAGTGCGGGAGGCGTCGGTCGAGGGCTCCCGCATGCGCCTCGGCGG
>JAGGAJ010000061.1 GCA_017889845.1 Deltaproteobacteria bacterium | reverse complement strand
CGAAGATGACCGCGTCCCCGACCGTCTCCACGATCTGCCGGCAAAGGATGTGCCTGTCGTCCTCTTTCATGGGGTACCTCCCGTTTCCGCATCAGATCAGTTGCTTGGCCAGCTCCCGGGCGGAGATCTGGTCCAGGTGCCGTACCGCCCTCACGAGGGAACCCAGGTCCGCCCGGAACAGGTGCTCGCCCGCCACGGCGTAAAACTTCCTCGCGGCGCCTTCCCATGTCATCGGTCGCGTGTGAAATCCCTCGTAGTCCGTCATCTCCCGGATCAGGACCCGTCCGTCCGAAAGCGTCACGGTCAGCCGGCAGGCGTGCTCCTCCGGGAAACGGTTCGAGAAAACCGGGTCCGGGACCACCTCGACCCGCCGCAGCAGCCGTTGCGCGTCGTCCCGCGCGATCCGCTCCGGCGCGTACTGCGCGGGCGTCATCTCCCCGTCGAGCGCCGCCACCGCGACCATGTACGGGAGGCTGTGGTCCGCATCCTCCTTCGTGCGGACCGTCGTCTTCTCCCCTTCCGCCCCTCCGCCGATGATCAGGTGGGCCACGTCGAAGATGTCGATCCGGATCCGTTCGATCCCGTCGGCCGAAAATCCTTCCTCCGCCATCAAGCCGATCATTCCCTCGATTGCCGACTGGGAATGGATCTCCGCGTTGTATTTCTTCAGGATGGTCCGGTTGACGCGCTCCAGGTTCTCCCCCTCCCAGTCGATCTCGAAGGGACCCGAGACGACCTGAATCCACCCCTTGACGCCTTCGAAGACCTCCCGCGGGCCGGTTATGCCCCGCATGGCGAGGAAGGCGGCCGAAAGCCCCGCAGCTGCGGCATTCGGGGCGGCAAGCCCCTTCCAGTGCGACAGTTCCCCCGTCCGGGTGACCCGCAGCGCGTTGTTCGCCGTGCCCGCGATGGCCACGGCGTTCGCGATTCTCTGCGGGTCGAGCCGGAGGGCCTTCGCCGCGCCCGCGGCGGCGGCGATCGCCCCGTGCGTCACGTGGTCGAAACCGCGCGCCCGGACCGGTGCCGCGTCGGAGAGGCGGCACTGGACCTGGTACGCAACCGCCAGGGCGGCGAGGAACTCCTTCCCCGGGATCCCCGCGTATTCCGCCGCTCCCAGCACCGCGCCGAGGCTGTCGCTGGGGTGGCACGTCTCCCCCTTCGCCAGGTAGCTGTCGTTGTAGTCCAGGTAACGGACCAGCGCTCCGTTGTAGAGGGCTGCCCGGTCCGGCGCGGACCGCCCGCCCCCGATCAGGGTGCAAAACGGTTTTCCCCCGAAATCGTCCACCTGCTTCCGCAGCATACGCACGGGAGCCCCGTCGAGCGCCCCGTATGCGCACCCCAAGGAATCGAGGACGCGGATCTTCAACGCTTCCCGGGCGGCCGGGGAGATGTCCCCCCAGCTCGCCCGGGAGATAAACGACGCCAACCGGTACGCCTGCGTCCGGGGTTCGTCGAGACGCCGTGCTGCCGAGCCGCGGACCGGTGTCATGCGGCGCCCCTCCCGGTTTTCGGTTGGGACGCGATGTGCCGCACGGGGGTCCCCTCGGCGGGAACGGCTTTCCCGCTCCCCTTGTACGTCACCACGCGGCCCCACGTGCTCTTGGTTCCCCAGATCCCCGAGCGCAAGGCTTCGAGCTGGACGATCTGGGAGTGGTCCACGAACAGGTTGACCTCCGGCCCGTACGACTTGACGTACCAGGAAAACACCTCCGGGTCGGCCGCCTCGAACATCACCTTGTCCAGCCCGAGCTCGTTGATGAACAGGGCCGGAACGTCCGTCCGCCACGACTTGACCTGCTCCGTGATCCCTTCCGATTCGATCATGACCAGGCGAGCTCCCGCCTCCAGGTATCGTTCCGCCTGGCGGATCGCGCGGGAGGGGTCGGAAACCCCCTCGGCCGCAAGCTCCGCCACGGAGCTCGCGCCTCCGGCGCCGAACTGGATCCCCACCTCGGGTTTGGGCTGCATCCCGAGAGTGTGGACCCTCTCCACGAGCCGGACGAGGTCGTCGTCGGGTATCGCGATGAACCCGCTGGACACCTCCACGATGTCGAATCCGAGCCGTTTGCACTCGTCGAGATATCTGTCGACTGCCTCGGGCCCCAACGTCAGAACGTGCTCGATGAACCCTCCGGTCGACACCTTGACGTCGTGGGCATGGCAGGTGTCGATCAGGTCGCGCACCGCATCCTCGGGCATCAGGGAGAACGACCCGGCGCTGAACTTGAAAATGTCGACGTACGCCCCCATCGTTTCGAGGATGTCCAGAAGCGCGCGTTTTCCCAGCGGGGTGTAGTACGGCCCCCGGATCTCCGTGATGCCGGTCCGACGCGGTTTGCCGTTCCGCTCATTTATGTGCAGAAAACCGAAACTCCGCCCGGTGTTGTTTTCCATGGAATTCCCCCTCGCCTTTGCCTTATCCACCTGGTGAACAGGCCGCCGCGTTCCATTCCTATTAGATGTGGGACTTATCCGTCTGTTTCCCCCGGTCCACCCTTCGGAGACATCCGACAGTGGGGGGGCCGACCGTCCCCATTCCACTCCCGCATTCATCGGGCTGTACATTTCCGTCCGTGGAATCCACCGGAAACATCGCTTCATCCAAAAAAGGTACGGCAAGGTCGGAGTGCGGCAACAACCGGTCCGTCCCGTTCCGGCTGCGGACAAATCCCGATCCGGGGCGGGGGTCAACCCGGCGGTTTTCGTGCCGGGAAGGAAAGGAGAGGTGGAGATGAAGGCAGCGAGGAAAGTGGCCGTGGCCGTGAAGCCGATTCCGGAAGGGTACCATTCGATCACTCCGCATCTGACGGTGCGGGGGGCCGATCGCGCCATCGATTTCTACCGCCGGGCCTTCGGCGCGGAGGAACTCGGACGGATGCCTGGTCCGGACGGCAAGACCGTGATGCACGCGGAACTCCGGATCGGGGACTCCCGGTTCTTCCTCGGCGACGAGGTCCCCGGGATGGATTGCCGTTCGCCGGCTACGCTCGGCGGCTCGCCCGCCGGCATCTACCTTTACGTCCGGAACGTGGACGATGCGTTCCGCAAGGCGTTGGACGCGGGGGCTACCGTGAAGCGGCCCGTGGAGGACATGTTCTGGGGCGACCGGACCGGGAGCTTGCTGGACCCGTTCGGGTTCACGTGGGACCTGGCCACGCACCGGGAAGACGTATCCCCGGAAGAGATGAAGCGCAGGGGAGAGGAATTTTTCAGGAAAATGGCGGGCGGGTAGGGAGCGGCGGAACGCCCGGGGGAGGCATGCGCAAGACGGCCGCAGCGTTCGGCATCGCAGCTGCGATCGGGGTGCTCCTTTCCGGTGCGGCCGGAGGAGCGTCGGAAGCGCGCCTAGGCGACATCCGGCTTCCGCCGGGTTTCCGCATCGCCCCGTACGCCGAAGTCCCCAACGCCCGGTCGATGACGCTCGGGGAGAGGGGGACGGTCTTCGTCGGCACCCGGAAGGGGGAGGTGTACGCAGTCCTCCCGGGCGAAACCGCGGAAGGGACCCACCGGGTCGTCACGGTCGCCCGGAAGCTGCACAGCCCGAACGGCGTGGCGTTTCGCGGCGGCTCTTTGTACGTCGCCGAGATCGGCCGGATCCTGCGGTACGACGGGATCGAGTCGCGCCTTTCCTCCCCCCCCGAGCCGGCAGTCGTCAACAAAAGCTTCCCGAAGGACGAACACCACGGTTGGAAGTTCATCCGCTTCGGCCCCGACGGGATGCTCTACGTCCCGGTGGGCGCCCCGTGCAATATCTGCGAGCGGGCCGACCCGCGCTACGCCGCGATCCTGCGGATGCGGCCCGACGGGACAGGACTGGAGGTCTTCGCGTCGGGGGTGCGCAACACGGTCGGGTTCGACTGGAGCCCGGACACCGCGGAACTATGGTTCACCGACAACGGCCGCGACTGGATGGGTGACGACCTCCCCCCGGACGAACTGAACCGGGCGCCGCGGAAAGGGCTCCATTTCGGTTTTCCCTATGTGCACGGAAATGCCCATCCCGATCCGGAATTCGGCGCCCGGGGGAAGCCGGCCGCGTTCACGCCACCGGAGCGGGAGCTGCCCGCCCATGTCGCCTCCCTCGGCATGCGGTTCTACACGGGGAGGATGTTCCCTCCCGGATACCGGGGCCAGGTGTTCATCGCCGAGCACGGTTCGTGGAACCGCTCGAAACCGGTCGGGTACCGGGTCTCCCTCGTTCGCCTGGAAGGAAACCGCGCAGCGGGCTATGAGGTGTTCGCGGACGGGTGGCTGCAGCGGGGCGGGGCCTGGGGCCGCCCGGTGGACGTGCAGGTGATGACCGACGGCTCCCTCCTGGTGTCCGACGACAAGGCCGGGATGATCTACCGGATCTCCTACGAAGGGAAAAGCGGTCCCTCCGGCCAGTGAACCGGAGGGGCCGGAATGTGAAACCTTTCACAGCCCAGGAAATTCATGAACGCTATCCTGTTTCCGATAGCCGGGGTGGATCGCGCACGGGGAACCGGGGGAAAGGGGATCGACCATGATCCGAAGGGCATACATTCGGAAAGTTGAAGACCGGCTCGAGCGGCTCGAAGGCGACATCGACCATCTTCTGAAGCGGATGGCGACGCCGGTCGGCGATTTAGGGGACCGGATCGACAGGGAGATCCGGGGTCTCCGGTCGAAGGCGGAAGTGGTGCGGGAGAGGATCCACGCGATCGATGCCGCCGGAGCGTCGAACTGGGGACGCCTGAAATACGCGGTGGAGGAAGGGCTCAAGGAGCTGGGGCAGGCCGTCGATGAAGCGGTCGCAAGGTTCCGGAAGACGGGATCCGGAGACCGTTAGGCAGCCGTCTGCTTCGAGCCTCCGGCGACCGGAACCCGCCGGAATCTAGCTGACTCCCTGGAGCTCCTCCCACAGGAACCGGTCCGTGGACGCGGCCTCGTACACACGGCCGACCGTATCCTGCCGGTGAACCGAATCGGCGATGGCCGACGCCAACCCTTCCAGGTAACCCGTGGAAACCCGCGGTTTCCCGTCGCGCAGATCGTACCAGGGAGCGGGGCGGAACACGGTCCACGAAAGATCCGCCCCCCTCACCAGCGCCTCAGCCCTCCCCCTTGCATCGAGGTACGGCACGGGATCCCCGGGGCGGGCCCCCGCGACGCCGACGAAGACCAGCCGCCGGATCCCCCAGACCGAAGCGGCGTGGAGGACGTTGTCCGTGGCGTGGACGTGCGCTTCCGTGAAAGTGATCCCGCGTCGGGGTTGCTCCTTCCAGGCCCCCGCCATGTGCACGATCGCCCGGGTCCCCTGGGCGCCCATCTCCACGTACTCGCGGACCGTCAGGTCTCCCGGGGTTACGCGGCACCGGCCGCGGACATCCGGCGCGATCCTCCCCTCCGAGCCCGGGCGCACGAGGAGGCGGGGCAGGAACCCGCGAGCGATCAGCGCCCGGCAGACGTGCGGGCCGGGGAGGCCGGTGCCCCCCGTGACGAGGACCTCGTTGTATTGCATGAAGGAGCTGTACATGGTCGTAAGACTCCGCATCGTCCGGAAAAACCGGACTCGCCGGAAAGATGATGACCGCCGCAATGATTCGATTCTTTTTATTTCCCCTTGATTCAGGTCAAGTCGTCGAAGGGCCCCCGGGAGTAAACTAGGAACGGATTTCCGGTAAACATATTGAAGGACGTACATCCCCCCGGGGGGAACAGCCCCCCAGAAAGCGGTCCTGAATGAAAAAGCGCAACGGTTTCCCCGGGCGGCTTGCCCGGATCCTCGCTCCGTCGTTCCTGTCCGCCCTGATTCTCCTCGCCGCCGTCGCCGTGGCAGGCGAGGAGGGAGCTCCCCCGAAGGATTTCCGGTCGTGGGCGCACAGCAAGTCCACGGTCGTGGCGGACAAGGCTAACCCCCTCCACGGGTTCCACAATCAGTACGTGAACGAGGTGGCCCTGGCGACGCTGAGGAAAGGGGGCGAGTACAAGGACGGCGCGATCTTCGTCGACTCGGTGAACGCGGTCGAGGAGAAGAACGGGATCTACGTTCCGGGGGCGAAGGCCAAGACGCTCGTCATGATCCGGAACCGGAAGGCGGAAACCACGGGCGGCTGGGTCTTCCAGGCGTTCGATCCGGCCGGGAAGCCGATGAAGATCGACCCGGTCAAGGACTGCTTCGAATGCCACCAGACCGGTGCGAAGGAGTCCGGGTTCGTGTTCCACAAATACTCGGAATAAAGGGAGCGAACGCCATCGGGGAAGGAAGCCGCATGCTGCCGCCGAAGCTTGCCGCGCTGTATGAGGATATGGAGAAGGTCCGCGAGGAGACGCTTTCGGCCCTGTCCGGGCTGACCGAGGAGCAGTTTTCCAGGAAAACCGGGGAGGAGTGGTCCGCAGCGCAGATCCTGCACCACGTCCTGATGGCGGAGATCGGGACGAGCAAGGTGATCCGGAAGTCGATCAAGTCGGCGGCGGGCACGCTGCCGCCGTATCCCGTGGACGAATCCGTCCTCGAGGTCCGGAAGCTTCCGAGGCCCGTCGCCGCATACCAGGCCCCCGAGGCGGTCCGTCCGGAGGATCCCCCGGGGAAGGACGACCTGTTGCGGCTAGCCCGGGAGACCCGGGAGCAGACCGCGGCTTCCTTCGCCATCCTCGCGGCGGTCGATCCCCGCGAGGCCACCTTCCCGCACCCGCTCTTCGGGGAACTGAACCTTTACGAGTGGCCCGTCGTCAACGTCCTGATGCACGAGCGGGGTCACCAGGATCAGATCCGGACGGTCCTGGCGCACTTTCGAGGGTGAGATCACCGGCCCTTGCCGCCACCCATCCGACACGGATCACACGGGTGCTTGCCCAGGAACTATACGGAGTATTTCTCGATCATCCTTCCCACCATCATGCCCCCTTCGTGTTCGGGAATGATCACCTCGTCGGCGCCGGAATTCCGCATCGCCTGGGCGTACCGCTGCTGGCCCGCCCGGGTGATGATCTTCAGCTTTGGATTCATCGCCTTGGCGGTCACCGTGATGTAGAGGTTGTCCGCATCGTTGTCGATCACGATGCAGATGCCGCGCGCCCTCGCGATCCCCGCCGCCTGCAATGTGTCGTGGCGCTTGGAGTCTCCATGGACGACGGGGATGCCCTCTTTCAGCAGCTGGTGATAAAGCCCCTCGTTCGTTTCGATGAGGACGAAGGGGACCTTCAAGCGGTCGAGCTGGTCCACGACGGTCCGGCCCACCTGCCCGTACCCGCAGATGATGAAATGATCCCGCACCCTTTCGATGTTCGCGTCGTTGATCATCTGTTTCCACGCCTCCCTTCCCTGCTTCCGGAAAATGGTGACGAGAATCCGCTCCGCGACCCAGATCTGGAAGGCCAACACTCCCAGGTAGACCATCAGGGAGAAGAACTTCGTGGCATCCCGCACCTTTTCGTAATGGATCGCGTGGGGATGGAAGATCCAGAACAGGGCGTCCTGCCACCGGATGCCTTCGAGGCGCGAATAGGCCAGCACGCAAAGGACGATGAAAGCGGCAAATGACAGGACGGGCAGCCACAGCCGCCGGAGGAATACGATGAGGACGCCGCTCGGTGCCGTACGAATCGTAGGCCCCCCCTGTATTTGAATGGAAATCGGGCGGACGGCTTATCGCATTGTACCCTTGGCGCCGGATCCGATAAAATCCAATTTGCCTCCGGGCCAACGGGAAGGTGGAACTCGACATGAAAGGTGATCCGCACCCGGGTTTCAGAACGACCGGTACGCCGGGCCAGGGGCTGACCGGAGCGACCCTCGGCTTCTTCGTCGGGTTTGCCGCCGTTTCCCTGTTCGGTCCCACCGCGAAGAGCCTCAAGGGGATCATGGGCCTTGGCCCCCTCGAGGTCGGTTTCCTCGTTGCCGCCCCGTCCCTGTCAGGGTCCCTGCTCCGGATCCCGTTCTCCGCCTGGGTCGATACCACCGGCGGCAAGAAACCGTTTCTGGTCCTCCTCTTCCTCTCCATCGTCGGCATGACGGGGCTTTTCCTGACCCTCCGATCCTTCTACCCCGACCGGATGACCCACGCGTTCTACCCGCTGATCCTCCTCCTCGGGGTACTGTGCGGGTGCGGGATCGCCACCTTCTCCGTCGGGATCGGCCAGGTGGCGTACTGGTATCCCAAGGCCCGGCAGGGGGCCGCGCTGGGCATCTATGCCGGGATCGGGAACCTCGCCCCCGGGATCTTCACGCTCCTGTTACCCTTCGCCCTTGTAACTTTGGGTCTCGCCCGGTCGTATCTGGCATGGCTCGCCTTCCTTGCCGGGGGGATCGTCGTGTACGCGATCATCGGCCGGAACGCCTGGTATTTCCAGATGATCTCGCGGGGAGTGCCGGCGGAAGAGGCGAAACCGGCTTCCGCGCTCCGCGGTCAGGAGATCTTCCCGGCCGGCAACCTCGTCGACAGCCTGATCCAGTCGGCGAGGAACCGGAAAACGTGGGCTCTCGTGGCGATCTACTTCACGACCTTCGGCGGCTTCATCGCCATGACCGCCTGGCTCCCCGTCTACTGGACCTCCTTCTACTCCACTACGCCCATCCTCGCGGGGACGTTGGCCGCCGTCTTTTCGGTCGTCACATCCCTCGTCCGGGTGGGCGGAGGGTACCTGTCCGACCGGATGGGCGGCGAGACAACGGGAACCGTTGCATTGGGCGTCATGCTGGCCGGCGCGGTCCTGATGACCTTTTCCGGGGATTTCCACGTTTCCTTCGCGGCCGAGATCGTCATGGGCATCGGTATGGGCGTCGCCAACGCGGCCGTCTTCAAGCTGGTGGCCCAGGAGATACCGGAGGCGGTGGGCGGCGCCGCAGGGTGGGTCGGAGGGATCGGGGCATTCGGGGGGTTCGCCATCCCGCCGCTCATGGGAACCATCGTTCAGCTCCAGGGACCCGGGGGGTACGCCACCGGGTTCGCGGTCTTCATCGCTCTTGCGGTCGTCTCCCTCCTTCTCGTCGGGATCCTCCGGCGGAAACGCGCCAATGCATTCCTTCCGTCCTGATTTGGATGTTTCGCCCGCCGCGGATATTTGCGAACATGCTTGTGTGAAGTCCCCCACATCTCCGGAGGAAATGCCTATGAGAACGCGTCCGGGATGCACGCCCCTCCTCATCATCCTCCTGCCGCTTTTCCTCTCCGCCCCGGCATGGGCGGACTCCGCCAAGGAGTTGTTCGAAAAAGAGTGCGCGGGTTGCCACACGATCGGCGGCGGCGACTCGGGCGGCCCCGACCTGAAAGGTATCGCGGGGAAACGGCCGGCTGCCTGGCTCGAACGCATTATCGTCGAGCCGGACAAACTGACCGCCGAGAAAGACCCGACCCAGCTTGAGTTGGTGAAAAAATACGGCGGCGAGATGCCGAACCTCGGGATCAGCCGGAAGGACGCGAAAAAGATCATCGCCTGGCTCCAGGACGTTTCCACGGCTGCATTGTCTCCGGGCGCCGCCCCGCCTGCCGAACCGTCGCCGAAGCCGGTGGAGGTCGTGGCGACCCCCGAACTCGTCGCGCAGGGGAGGGCCCTCTTTACCGGTGACAAGCCCTTCGCAAACGGGGGCGCTCCCTGCGTGGGGTGTCACGGCTTCGGGTATGCGGGGGTGCCGGGCGGAAACCTGGCCGTCGATCTGAGCGCACGCACGGAAGCAGTCGGGGAGCAGGGAATCCGGGGGATGTTGAAGAGTCTCAATTTCCCGATCATGAGGAAGATGTACGCGGACAAGCCGCTGACCGAAGAGGAAATCACCGCGCTGGTGGCTTTTTCCAAGGACGCCGTCGCGCGCAAGGCGATTCC
>JAGGAJ010000060.1 GCA_017889845.1 Deltaproteobacteria bacterium | reverse complement strand
GTGGTGCGGGCGGCCGACTGGATGGCGTCGTACGTGGACCCCGCCACCGGGCTGCCGCTCCCGAGCTACGACCTGTGGGAGGAGCGGTACGGCGTTCACGCCTTCACCGTGGCGGCGACGTGGGCCGGGCTGGTGGCGGCGTCCCGGTTCGCATGGCGGTTCAACGAGGGGCACCTCGCGCAGAAGTGGAAGAGCGCGGCGGACGGGATCCGGGCTGCGGCGGACCGTTTCCTGTACAGGCCGGAGTGGGAACGCTTCGCGCGCGCGGTGACTTTGCGGGGGGACGGGGACGTCGACGCGGACCGGACGTTGGACGCCAGCCTCTACGGTCTCTGGTATTTCGGGATGTACCCTCCCGACGACCCGCGGATCGCGGCGACGATGGAGGCGGTGCGCGACCGGCTCTGGGTCCGCACCGACGTGGGGGGGCTCGCCCGGTACGAGGACGACCATTACCAGCAGGTCACGAAGGACATCGGTCGCGTCCCTGGAAACCCCTGGTTCATCTGCACGCTCTGGATGGCGCAATGGCACATCGCACGGGCGAAGGCGGCGGGGGAGCTGGCGCCTGCCCTCGACATCCTGCTGTGGGTCACGAAACGCGCCCTGCCGAGCGGGGTCCTCGCCGAACAGGTCCAACCGTTCACCGACGCCCCGCTGTCGGTGTCCCCCCTGACCTGGAGCCACGCCGCCTACCTGACGGCGTTCCTGGAATACATGGGGAGGCGGTCGGAGCTCGCTCCCTGTCCCTCGTGCGGCCGGCCGGCGGCTATCCGGCGGCCATGACCGGCGCCCCCGACCGGCGGCGTGCGGGGAAACGTTGGATCGGTTGCCCTGCCTCATCCGGGGTGGGAAGATGGCGGGATGGGGCGGGAGAAACGGGACGGGACCTGGTGGGTGTACATGATCGCGTGCCGCGGAGGGAAGGTCTACACCGGCACCGCGAAGGATCCGCAGGAGCGGTTCCGGACCCACCGGGAAGGGAAGGGAGCGGCATTCACCCGGGCCAATCCGCCCCAGGTACTGCTCCGGTGCGTGGCGTACCGCACCCGGTCCGAGGCGTGCCGGGCCGAGGCTGCGCTGAAGAAACTTCCGCGGAAGGGGAAACTCGCATGGGCGACCGGAGGATCCGGAGGATGAAAACCATGATCCCGGTGCTGACAGCGGTGCTCCTTGCCCTCACGACGGCCGCATCCGGCGCGGAAGGACCGGATCGCCTCTACCCGGTCGCGCGGGGCGGAAAGTGGGGGTACATCGACCGTTCCGGGCGGGTGGTCATCGAACCGCGCTACGCCGCCGCCCACTCCTTCTCCGCGGGACTGGCGCCGGTCCGTATCGCACAGGGGCGCGACGCGAAGTGGGGGTACATCGACCGCACGGGGAAGGTGGTCGTCGAACCGAAATACGACATCGCGGGCGTTTTCCGCGAAGGGATCGCGATGGTCAAGTCGGGGGACCTCATGGGGTACATCGACCGGACGGGCAAGGTGGCGGTGCCGCTGAAATACGCGGGCGTCTACCCCTTCTCGGACGGTCTGGGCATGGTCGTCACGACCGACTACAAGTTCGGTTTCGTGGACCGGACGGGAAGGGAGGTGGTCCCCCCCGCCTACGAAAGCGCCTACAGTTTTTCGGAAGGCGTCGCCGTGGTAGTCCGGGACGGCAAGGGGGTCTACATCGACCGGTCCGGGAAGGTGGCGATCGACACGGCCCGCTTCGACCTCGTGATGCCGTTCTTCGACGGGAGGGCGATCGCCATGATCTCCGACCGCTGGGGATTCATCGACCGCTCGGGGAAGGTGGTCGTCCCGACGAAGTGGGACGGGGCGTTCCCGTTCTCCGGCGGTCTCGCGGCGGTCAACAAGGGGGGGCGGGTCCTGCGCGTCCCGTCGCCGCGGATCGAGGGGGGGAAGTGGGGATTCGTCGACCGGGAAGGGAAGGTGGTGATCGAGCCGCGCTTCGACTTCCCCGGGAAATTCACCGAGGGGTTGGCGCCGGTGAACGTCGGCGGCCTGGGCAGCGGGAAGTGGGGATACGTCGACAACACCGGGAAGATGGTCATCGAACCTCGGTTCGACGAGGCGGCGGAGTTCCTGGACGGGCTGGCCCGGGTGAAGACGGGAGGGAAGGTCGGCTACATCGACCGGAAGGGGAGCTACGTCTGGGCGCCCGGCGATTGAAGCGCAGTCGCTGACGCTCCCTACTTCCTGCCCCACCACGCCTTGAGGCGCTCCGCGATCACCTTCTCGTGCCCCGCATCGGACGGGTCGTAATATTTCCTCTTCCCGAGGTTCTCGGGGAAATAGTTTTCCGGGACGAAGGCGTCGGCGAAGTCGTGGGGGTACCGGTACTCCTTTCCGTACCCGAGATCCTTCATCAGCCGCGTAGGCGCGTTCCGGAGGTGGAGCGGCACCGGGGCGGTCCCCTCCTTCTCCGCGTCCCTCGTGGCCTTCTGCCAGGCGGTGTAGATCCGGTTGCTCTTCGGGGCCGTGGCCAGATACACAGCCGCCTGCGCCAGGGCCAGTTCCCCCTCGGGGCTTCCGAGCCGCTCGTACGTTTCCGCTGCCGCAACCGTCATCTGCAGCGCTCCCGGCGCGGCGTTCCCGACATCCTCCGATGCGAACCGGATCATCCTCCGCGCGATGTAGAGCGGGTCCTCCCCCGCGGCGAGCATCCGCGCGAGCCAGTAGAGCGCGGCGTCCGGGTCCGATCCCCGCAGGCTCTTGTGGAGGGCGGAGATCAGGTTGTAATGCTCTTCCCCGTCCTTGTCGTAGAGGAGCCCTTTTTTCCGCAGCGCCTCCTCTGCCGTCTCCAGGTCGACCGCCGCGAGCCCCTTGTGCAGCGCGATCGCCACCGCCGCCTCGAGGGCGTTCAGCGCCACGCGGGCGTCGCCGTCCGCCACCGCGACGATGTGCCGCAGCGTGTCGGGGCCGAGGAACGAAGCCGGCTTTCCCAGGCCGCGCTCCGGGTCCGTCAGGGCGCGGGCGACGATCCGCTCCAGATGGGCGGGAAGGAGGGGGGAGAGCACCAGCACGCGGCAGCGGGACAGCAGCGCATTGCGGATCTCGAAGGACGGGTTCTCGGTGGTGGTGCCGAAGAGGGTGACCGTGCCGTCCTCCACGAAGGGGAGCAGGGCGTCCTGCTGGGCCTTGTTGAAGCGGTGGATCTCGTCGATGAAGAGGATGGCGGGCCGGGACGCCGCGATCCCCTCCATGGAGCGGGACCGCTTCAGGTCCGCGATGGCTTCCTTGATCTCCTTTACCCCGGAGAGGACGGCGGAGTAGGGGAGGAAGACGGCATTTGTCTCCGCGGCGAGGATACGCGCGAGGGTGGTCTTCCCGGACCCCGGCGGACCCCAGAAGATGAGGGAGGGGAGGGGCCGCGCGGACAGGACGGAGGAGAGGAACCTCCCCTCCCCCAGCAGTTCCTCCTGCCCGACGAAGTCGGAGAGGGTGGCCGGACGCATCCGGTCGGCAAGGGGCGCGCGCATCGGTTTCACGGTTCCCCATATTATGCCCCAGATCGGGCGGCGCCGGCGGCGGTCTTCCGGTCCGCAATGGTAGGATGGACAGTTGAAAATGGCCGAAAACGGGAAGATAAAGGTCCTGCTGCCCGGTCCGCTGAGTTACCTCGGCCGGCGGCTGATGATCAAGCTTCTCGCGCGCCCGGACGTCCGCCTGCGGGTTCTCGCGGCGAACCGCCGGTCCCTGGGCGATTTCGCGGATTCCATTCCCGAGGTCGTGGAAGGGGACCCGTTGGACCGGGAGGTCCTGAAACGGGCGACCGAGGGGGTCGACGTCGCGTACTACCCGGTGCGTTTCCTGGGCACCAATCCGGAGTTCCTCAAGCGGAGGAAGGTATTCCCGGCGATGTACCGGGACGCCTGCATCGAGGCGGGGGTGCGGCGGATCGTCTTCCTCGGGGCGCACCGACTGGAGGACGAGGAGAACGAGTTGCTCCGGACCCTGATCCATATCGGGGAGGCCTTAAGCTCCCGCCCCGACGCGATCCAGACCGTCTGGTTCCGGACGGGGCTCGACCTGGGATCGGGGAGCCTGCTCTTCGAGGCGCTGAGGAACATGGTCCAGAAGTTGCCCGTCCTGCCGACCCCCCGCTGGATGGAGACGAGGGTCCCCGTAATCGGCGTGCGCGACGTCCTCGACTACCTCATCGGGGCGATCTACCTGCCGCCGGGCGGATCCCTCGTGGTCGAAATCGGGATCGAACCGTTGAGCATACGGGAGATGCTCGCCGCCATGTCCCGGGTCATGGGGCTTTCGAGGGTGTTCATCCCCCTCCCCATCTCCGCGATGCGAATCTCCCCCTTCGTCCTGATGCTCCTCACCCCGTACTCCGCCTTCCTGGCCTCGATGTTCCTGCAGATCCTCGAGACGCTGGGGAAAACACCCGGGACCTTCTCGACAGTGCGCGCCAGGGAACTGTTCCCCTCCATCGCGCCCGCCCCGTTCGAGGTGGCCGTGGCCCGGGCCGTCGAAGCCATCGAGCACGAACAGGTGATCAGCCGCTGGACGGACAGCATCCCCACGGTCTACCGTTCCGACCTGGAGGAGGAGATCTCCCGTTCCGTGTTCCGCGATGTCCGGGAGGAGAGCTTCGCCGGGATCCCCCCGGAGAACATCTTCCGGGCGGTGAAGTCCATCGGGGGAGAGGAAGGGTGGTTCCGTTTCAACGTCCTCTGGCGGATCCGGGGCCTGATGGACAAACTGCTCGGCGGTTTCGGGGATTCGGTCGGCCGCAGGGCGGAGTCGGATCTTCGGGTGGGGGACATCCTGGACGTCTGGAAAGTGATCGACCTCCAGGAGAACCGGAGACTCCTCCTGGAGGCCCACATGAAAGTGGGCGGGAAGGCGTGGCTCGAGTTCCGGATCGTCGGCGACACCCTGATCCAGACCGCCTACCATTACCCGAAAGGACTCATGGGAAGGCTTTACTGGTTTTCCATGTTGCCGTTCCACGCCTTCATCTTCCCGGACATGATCCGCAGCATCATCCGCCAGGCGGGCAGGGTGGAGTGAGGAGTCCCGGCGGCCCAAGACGAAGGCGCATCCCCGCTTTCCCTTTTCCTTCCGATCGATTATCCTGATCCCCGATGAAGTGCGCCGGGATCATCGCCAAGCACACCGACCCGCGGGCCCAATCCATCGTTTCCGAGTTGTGCCAGTGGCTGGACGCGCATGGGAGAGGCGTGGTCCTCGACCGGGAGACGGCCGCCCTGGTGGGGCGTCCGGACTCCGTCGTCCGGGCGAAGATGCCGGAGAAGTGCGACTTCCTGATCGTGATCGGCGGGGACGGGACGCTGCTCTCCGCCGCCCGCGTGGTGGGCATGACGGGGAAGCCGATCCTCGGCGTGAACCTGGGCTCCCTCGGCTTCATGACCGCCATCACCCTGGACGAACTCTACCCGGTCCTCGAACGGATCTTCACGTACGACTTCGACTTCGACGAGCGGATGATGCTGGTCGCCCACGTCCACCGCCTCGGGGAACGGGTGGCGAACTACACGGTCCTGAACGACGTGGTGATCAACAAGGGGGCCCTCGCCAAGATCATCGACATCAAGGCGACGATCGGCGACACGTACCTCTCCACCTTCAAGGCGGACGGCCTGATCATCTCGACGCCGACCGGCTCCACCGGCTACTCCCTCGCGGCGCAGGGCCCGATCATCTACCCCACGCTGCGCTCGATCCTGATCACCCCCATCTGCCCGCACACCCTGACGTTCCGGCCCCTCGTGGTGCCGGACGACCTGGTGGTGCGGGCCGAGCTGTGCTCGAAGGAGACCGACGTCTTCCTCACACTCGACGGCCAGGTCGGGTTCGGCCTGCGGGAGGGGGACGTGGTCGAGGTGAAGAAGGCGGAGGGGTCCCTCCGCTTCTTCCGCTCGCCCTTCCGGGATTACTTTACCGTCCTGCGCACGAAGCTGAAGTGGGGAGAGCGGTGACCGTCCCCCCGCGATGCTGATCGAGCTCACCGTCCGGAATCTGGCCATCTTCGAGGACGTTCGCGTCGCCTTCGCCGGGGGGCTGAACGTGGTCACCGGGGAGACCGGGGCCGGGAAGTCCGTGCTGGTCGAGGCGATCCGCCTGGCCCTGGGGGAGAAGGCCGACCCGATGGCGGTGCGCACCGGCGAGGCGGAGGCCGAGGTGTCCGCGCTCTTCGACCTCTCCCGGCGCGAGGAGCTGCGCGACGCCTGGGAGGAGGCGGGACTGCCGTGGGAGGAGGAGGTCGTCCTTCGCCGCGTCCTCCCCGCCGCAGGCCGCAGCCGCGCGTACCTGAACGGCCGTCCCGTCGCCCAGCCGGTCCTCGCCTCCCTCTCCCCGATGCTGCTGACGATGGTGGGGCAGCACAGCGTGCCGGAACTGCTTTCCCGCGCCGCGGCGCTGTCGTCGATCGACGACTTCGCGGGCGCGGGGGCGCAGGCCTCCGGGATGCGGCGCCGGTACCGCAGGGTGGCATCGCTGCGCCGGCTCGCGGACGAGGCGGCGGCGCGCGGGGCGGGGGCCCGGAGCCGGGCGGAGACCCTCGACTTCGAGATCGGGGAGCTCGCAAAAGCCGGGCTGATTCCCGGGGAGGAGGAGGGGCTCGCCGCCGAGCTTTCCCTGCAGCGCAACGCCGCGAAGGTCCGCGAGGCGCTCCGCGCAACGGACGACGCGCTGGCGTCCTCGGAGCATTCCACCCTCGCCTCGATGGCGTTCGCCCTCTCCCGCCTGCGCGAGGCGGCCGGCGTGGACCCGCGCCTGACCGGGGCTGCCGAGAGGCTCCGGTCCTTCCGCGAGGAGGTGCAGGAGCTCTCCCGCGAACTCGCGTCCCTCGCGGGGAAGGCGACGGAGGACCCCGAGCGCCGGGAGCGCGCCGAAGCGCGGTTGAGCGAGATCCGGCGCCTCAAGCGGAAGTACGGCAGGGAGGTCCCGGAGCTGGTATCCCACCTCGGGGAGCTGCGGGTTGAGCGGGACGCACTTGCCGGGGCCCTCGAGGAGGAGAAGCGGGTGCGCGGGGAGCTTCTCCGGGAGGAGGAGGAGGCCGTGCGCGCTGCGAGGGAGCTCTCCGCGGTCCGACGCAAGGCGGCCGGGGCGATGGGGCCCGCCGTGGAGGCGGAGTTCTCGAAGGTCGCCCTCGCGGGGGCGAGGTTCCGGGCGGAGGTCTCCTCCCGCGAGCCGGTACCCGGGTCGCTTTCCGCCTCCGGGTTCGACGAGGCGGAGCTGCTGTTCTCCGCGAATCCCGGCCAGGAGCCGCGGCCGCTGGCGTCCACGGCCTCCGGGGGGGAACTCTCCCGCGTGATGCTGTCGCTTCGCAATGCCGCATCCCGCGGCGGGGGCGGGCGGACGCTGGTGTTCGACGAGATCGACACGGGGATCGGCGGCAAGGTGGCCGAGCGGGTCGGTGCCCGGCTGAAAGGGCTGGCCGCGGTCTCCCAGGTGGTCTGCGTCACCCATCTCCCGCAGGTGGCAGCCTTCGCGGAGCTGCACCTCCAGGTGGTGAAGCGCGCGGCGGGCGGGACGGTCGCTACCCGCGTGAAACCGCTGACGAAACAGGATAGGATAGGGGAACTCGCGCGGATGATCTCCGGCGCGGAAATCACGGAGCGGGCGAAGGCGCACGCGAAGGAACTGATCGAGAGGGCGGCGGGGGGATGATCCGGAAGGCGAGGATGGCGGACGTCAAGGCGATCCAGAGGCTGGTCGCCGAATACGCCCGCAAGGGCGACATGCTCCCGCGATCCTTAAGCGACATCTACGAGAACCTGCGCGACTACTTCGTGTGTGAGGATGGAGGCGTGGTGATCGGGTCCGCCGCGATCCACATCATGTGGGAGGACCTCGCGGAGGTGCGGTCCCTCGCCGTCCAGGAGGGGAGCATGCGCCGCGGGGTCGGCACGCAGCTGGTGGAGGCGTGCATCTCCGAGGCGATCGTGCTGGGGATCGCGCGCGTGTTCGCCCTCACCTACAAGCCGGAGTTCTTCGAGAGGCTCGGCTTCCATCGGGTGGACAAGGCCGAGCTCCCCCAGAAGATCTGGACCGACTGCCTCAAGTGCGCCAAGTTCCCCGACTGCGACGAGATCGCGCTGGTGGCCGACTTCTCCGGGAGGGTGCGTGGCTGAAGGCCGGTTCGACGCCGTCCTCCGGGCAGTGGCGGGGCGGGGCGGGGGCGATGCGGAGCTGTACGTCGCGAGGACCCGCACCCGCCGGTACGAGGCGCGCGAGGGGCGCCTCGACGGCATCTTCTTCTCCGACACCCTTGCCCTGGGGCTCCGGCTGTTCCGGGGCGGGCGGATGGGCTTTTCCTACGGTTTCCGGGGGGACGAGGCGGACCTTTCGCGGATGGTGGAGGAGGCGCTCTTCTGCGCCGATGCGTCCGACCCGGACGACGCGTACGGCCTTCCCGACGCCGGGGGCGCACACCCGGCCGTTGCCCTGTTCGACCCTACCTGCGAGGCCGTGACGGAGGAGGAGAAGGGGCAGTTCGCCAGGACCCTCGAGTCGATGACCCTTGCGCTGGATCCCCGGATGAAGCGGGTCCGCTCCGCTTCCGTCCACGAGACGGTGGGCTCGGTGGAGATCCGGAACTCGCGGGGGACCTTCGGCGCACGGAGGGATTCCCGGTGCACCGGCTGGGTCGACGGGGTGGCGGAGGAGGGCGCGGAGGGGCAGACGGGGTACGGGTTCGGGTTCGCCCGGTCGTTTCGGGGACTGGCGGCGGAGGCAATCGCGGGGGAGGCGGCCGAGCGGGCCCTGCGGATGCTGGGGGCGGCCCGCCCGGCCAGCGGGGAGTACCGGGCGGTGCTCGAGAACGTCGCCGCGGCGGAGCTGCTCGAGGTGGTCGTCCCCTCCCTGCTCGCATCCCAGGTGGCCAAGGGGAAGTCGATGTTCGCCGGCAGGGTGGGGGAGCAGGTGGCCGCCGGGTGCGTCACCATCGCGGACGACCCCCTCGACCCGCTCGGCTCGGGGGCCGAGCCGTTCGACGGCGAGGGGACGGCGTCGCGGCGCACGGACCTGATTTCGGGCGGCGCGCTGCGGGGGTTTCTCGCGGACGCGTTCTGGGGGAGGAAGCTGGGGACCGGGACGACGGGCGCGTGCCGCCGCCCGGGGCCGAAGGCACCCCCGACCGTGGGGATCTCCAACCTCCGCATCGCCCCCGGGGACGTGCCGCTGGCAGGCTTGTGCGAAGCCGCGGGGGACGGGATCCTGCTGACGGAGTTCCTCGGCATCCACACGGCCGACCCGGTGTCGGGGGACTTCTCCGTGGGGGCGTCGGGGATCCGCATCACGGGAGGCCGCCTCGCGGGGCCCCTCCACGGCTTCGCCGTGTCCGGGAACGTCCTCGGCCTGTTGCGCGCGGTGACGGCCGTCGGGTCGGATTTCCGGTGGTTCGGGAATGTCGGGGCCCCGTCGCTGCTGGTGCGCGGGATCGCGGTGGGGGGGGACTGAAGGGAACAATGAGGAAAGCGCCCCTCTTCATCTTCGACCTGGACAACACGCTGTACCCCCCCGTCGTGCCGTTGTGGCGGATCGTGGACGCCCGGATCGAGCGGTACGTCCAGGAGCATCTGGGGACCGATCCCGACACCGCGCGAAGCCTGAGGAAGGAGTTCCTCGCCGAGTTCGGGACCACCCTGCGGGGGCTGATGCACCACCACGACGTCCGGCCCGACCATTACCTCGAGTACGTGCACGACGTGCCGGTCCCCGAGATCGTCCCGCCGCGCCCGGAACTGGGGGGGATGCTGGCCGCGCTCCCCGGCCGGCGCGTGGTGTTCACCAACGGTTCGGAGGGGTATGCCCGGCGGGTCCTCGACGCGCTGGGAGTGTCGGAGATGATGGACGGGATCTACGGCATCGAGTTCATGGAATACGTCGCGAAGCCGTCGCCGTA
>JAGGAJ010000059.1 GCA_017889845.1 Deltaproteobacteria bacterium | reverse complement strand
GAATCGAACTGGCCCGGAGGGTCGGCGATACGAGGCCCGGCACGCCGGTACTCTTCATGTCCGGTTACGCGGAAGACGCCGTGGGGCAGTTGGGGGATATGGACAAGGGGTGGCATTTCCTCCAGAAACCGATCTCGCCGACGATTCTATCCAGAAAGTTGCGGGAGATCTTTCCCGGACAGGAAGCGGCGACGCAGGTCTAACTCTTCCCGGATGCGGCGCGCGTTCTTGCGGGTCGTCACTCCCCGATCAGCACGCGTTCCTGGCGGCCGGGACCGATCACCACCGTGACGTACGAACCGACCTTCAGTTTCCCCTCCCGGTTCCGGAACATGACGTGGTGAACGCCCTTCTCCCCGGGGGTGGTGAACTCCGCGATCCGCCCGATCCGCTGCAGGCGAACGACAGGGTATTTCTCTCCAGTGGCTTCGTCGATCAGGTAGGCTTCCATCCTTTCGGGGTCGTACCGTTCCGGGCCGGTCGTCCGGAAAAGGACCCCCACGAATTCGCGGTTCGACGCCAGGGTGCACTGGACGACTTCCACGCCGGGCGTGAGAGGCCGGGTCGCCTCTTTCCTTGCGGAGCAGGCCGCGAGGAGACAGAGCGCGAAAACCGGAATCATTCCCTTCCAGGACAGGATCGTTCACCCCCGACGGATCGCCGGACCCGACCCGCATTCTACCATCCGGGGATGTTGGTAGCACGGAATCGCCCGGGGGCGGCGACCCGTCTCCGGAGCCGGTAGAGGCCCCCGGTCAATTCCCTCCGCCTCCGGCGAGTTCCCGGACGATGTTCCCCACGACCGCCTTGGCGTCGCCGAAGACCATCAGCGTCCGGTCGAGGTGGTAGAGTTCGTTTTCGATCCCGGCGAATCCCGGGCTCATGCTCCGCTTGACGACCAGCACCGTGCGCGCCCTGTCCACATCGAGGATCGGCATCCCGTAGATCGGGCTCGACCGGTCGTGGCGCGCCGCCGGGTTCGTCACGTCGTTGGCGCCCAGCACGAGGGCCACGTCGGCCTGCGGAAATTCGGAATTGACGTCCTCCATCTCCACCAGCCGGTCGTACGGGATGTCCGCCTCCGCGAGGAGCACGTTCATGTGCCCCGGCATCCGCCCCGCCACCGGGTGGATGGCGAACCGCACGTCGATCTCCGCCTTCGTCAGCGCGTCGAAGAGCTCGCGGACCTTGTGCTGCGCCTGGGCCACCGCCATCCCGTACCCTGGAACGACGATCACCCGGCTCGCCGCCTGGAGGATGGCCGCCGCCTCCCCGGCCGTCGCGCTGCGCACCGTGCGCTGCTCCCCCGCCGTCCCGGCCCCCTCCTGCACCTGCCCGAAGGCGCCGAACAGGACGTTGGTGAAGGAGCGGTTCATCGCGCGGCACATGATCACCGACAGGATGAGGCCGGAGGAGCCGTCGAGGGCCCCCGCGATGATGAGGAGCTTGTTGTCCAGGACGAACCCCATGGCCGCCGCCGCGAGACCGGCGTACGAGTTCAGGAGGGAGATCACCGTGGGCATGTCGGCCCCGCCGATGGGGACGATCAGCATCACGCCGAACAGGAGCGACAGGACGGCCAGCACGGGGAACAGCCATGCGGCCTCCGGGCGCGCCACGAGATACGCACCGGACCCCGCCGCGACGCCGAGGACCGCCAGGTTCACCACGTTCTGGTTCCGGTAGGTGATCGGCCGGGTGGGGAGGATCTCCTGGAGCTTGCCGAAGGCCATCAGCGATGCGGTGAAGGTGAGGAATCCCAGCAGCACCTCCAGGGCCAGGGCCCCCATCGTGAACCGGTCGATCCGGGGCGCCTGGAGATAGAACTCCGCCGTCCCCACGAGCGCCGCCGCGAGGGCCCCGAATGCATGCGACAGGGCGGTCCGCTGCGGCACGGCGGTCATCGGCATCATCGCCATCGGGACGCCGATCACGGTGCCCGCCACGAAGGCCGCGGCGATCCACTTGTAGCTCACGATCTCGGGACGCAGCAGCGTGCCGCCCACCGCCAGCGCCATTCCCGCGATGCCCACGATGACCCCGCGCCGCGCCGTCGGCACGGAGGAGAGCCACTTCAGCGCCAGGACGAAGGAGGCCGCCGCGCCGAGGTAGATCAGAGGGATGGCCCGTTCGATCACGGCTTCCCCCTATCGCTCTTCCGGAACATCCGCAGCATGCGGTACGTGATGAGATACCCGCCCACGATGTTGATCATTGAGCACGCAACCGCCACCGTCCCGAGCACGGTGGACAGGGTCGTCTTCTGCTCCCCCGCCACCACGATGGATCCCACCACGGCGATCGCCGAGATGGCGTTGGTGAGGGACATGAGCGGTGTGTGGAGCAGGGGCGACACCCGGCGGATGACCTCGAAACCCACGAAGGTGGCCAGAACGAAGACGTAGAGTCCCTGCTCGAGTTCCGGGCTCATCCCGTCGCCTCCTTCCCCTCGTGCGTCACCAGCGCGGCGCGCTGGATCTCGTCTGCGGGATCGACCCGGAACCGCCCGTCCTTCCAGAACGCCAGCACGAAGGCGGTCAGGTTCCGGGAGAACAGGGTGCTCGCGTGCCACGGGAGGGTGGACGGCAGGTTGTCGTCGCCGCAGATCGTGACGCCGCCCTCGACGACCGTCTCCCCGGGGCGGGTCAGCTCGCAGTTGCCGCCGCCCTCCGCCGCCACGTCCACGATCACGGTCCCGGGTTTCATTCCCCGCACCATCTCCGCGGTGACGAGCCGCGGGGCCTTCACCCCGCCGATCAGCGCCGTCGTGATGACGACGTCCGATGCCGCGCACCGACCGGCGATGAGCTCCGCCTGTTTCCGGTAGAACTCCGGCGAGAGTTCCCGCGCATACCCCCCGGCGTCCTCCGCGCTCTCCCCGGTTTCGACGCCGACGAAGCGGGCTCCCAGGCTCAGCACCTGCTCCCGGACCGCGGACCGCGTGTCGGTGGCCTCCACGACGGCGCCCAGGCGCCGCGCCGTGGCGACCGCCTGCAGCCCCGCCACGCCCGCGCCGATGACGAAGACCTTCGCCGGGAGGATCGTTCCGGCCGCCGTGGAGAGCATCGGGAAGTAGCGCGGGAGGAGGTTCGCGGCGATCAGCACCGCCTTGTAGCCGGCGATGCTGGCCATCGAGGAGAGGGTGTCCATCGGCTGGGCGCGCGTGATGCGGGGGATCCGGTCCGTGGCGAACGCGGTGATCCCCCGCCCCGCAAGCTGCACCACCGCGTCGGGATGACGCGCGGGAACGAGCTGGCCCACGAGCACGGCGCCGGGCCGCATCATGTACGCCTCGTGCCGCCCGACGATCCGGTTGAACATCGGGGGCTGCACCTTCAGGACGAGGTCGGCGCCCGATAAGAGCTCCGCCGGGTCGCTCCCGATTCCGGCCCCCGCCTCCCGGAACGCGTCGTCCGGGAAGAACGCACCGTTTCCGGCCCCGCCCTCCACGGCAACCGTAAAGCCGGCCTTCGCCAGTTTCGCGCACGATTCGGGGACGAGGGCGACCCTCCGCTCCCCCTCCCGGATCTCCTTCACCACGGCGATTTTCATGGGGGTACCGGTGCCTCCCGGGGTCGGGTCGCACGACCTCTCATGCCGATTGGATGCGGGAAGGAGGGGGATCGATCTTGCCCCCGGGACGGTGGGGGGGCAGGTTCCGGGGCGGCGCTACGTCGTGCGGGATGTGGACCGGAAAGCCTCGGACGGGGTGAAGTCCTCCTCCTCGGTCGCCACAAGCCAGAAGAAGTCGCACTCCATGCAGTCATTGAACTTCCTTGCGAATGTCCCGTGAACCTCCCCGCAACAGTACGTGCCGGCGACGGCCCAGCAGGAGCGCCCGCCGTTCCTCCCGCCGTACGTTCCGTCCAGGTCAGCAGCCACGGCGGCCGGGCACACCCCGAGTTCCTCCGCCTTCTTCCCGCCGGGCTGCCGCCCGCATTTCTTGAAATCCCAGCAGTTGAGCTTGCGCAACGGTTCCCCGGCCTCCCCTCCGGATGGACGCACCGGCCCGATTTCGTCGGAAGCGACGCCAAACAGTAAAACAATGTATTGGATCCGTTTTATTTTCGCAATCCCCTGCCGGAAAATTTGTCGGACTTGTCTGCCGGGAATATCCGGATCGCCGCCGCCCCCTTCCCGACGGGGGGATGGAGGCCCTGCCGCCGCATCCGGCGTAGAATGGGGTCCGATGGACGCATTCCTCCTGAAGCAGGTTGTCTCCGAATTCGCCGCGGAACTGCCGGGGGCGCTGGTGTCGAAGGTGCGCCAGCCGGGCGAGAAGGAGATCGTCCTCGAGCTGTGGACGGGCCGGGGGGAGAAGCGGCTCCTCCTGTCCGCGGACCCGGAGCTCTGCCGGCTCCACCTGACCACGCGCAAGGCCCCCAATCCGCCGACGCCGCCGCGCTTCTGCCAGTTCCTCCGGAAGCACCTGGAGGGGATGCGGGTCGCGGGGTTTTTCCTCGCTCCGTACGACCGGTCGGTGCGGATCGACTTCTCCTCCTCCCGCCCGGACGCGGAGCACGCGCGGACCTCCCTGCACGCGGAGCTGTTCGGCCGCCACGCGAACCTGATCTACGTGGACGGCGACGGGACGATCCTCTGCCCCTTGCGGAACGTCTCCCCGGAGGAGAGCCGGATCCGCGAGGTGGCCCCGGGGATCCCGTACCGGCCGCTCCCCCCGCCGAGCCGGGTGTTCCTCCCGGACGTGACGGAAGAGGATGCCCGGCGGATCCTTTCCGGGGGATGGGAGGGGCTCGCGAAATCGCTGATGGGCGCGGTGGCGGGAATCGGGAAAGAGGTGGCTCACGATGCGGCTTCGCGGGGACGCGACAGCGCCGGGGCGCTGCACGCCGCCCTGCGGGAACTGGTGCGCCGGTACGAGGAAGGCGACTTCGCTCCGGGGATCGGCACGTTGCCGAACGGGAAGGTGCGGATCCTCCCCTTCCCCTGCCCCGCCGCGGGATTCGTGGAATTCTCCCCGTTCCCAACGGCGAACGGCGCGGCGGACGCCTTCTACGCGGAAGTCGCGGAGGACCGGGAACTCGCCGCTCTCCGGCAGCAGCTCAAATCCCGCATCGCCGCGCTCCTGAAGAAGGAACGGCACAAGCTGGAAAACGTCGACGGCGACGAGGAGCGCCTGCGGGCAGGGCTTGCGGGCGCCGCGCACGGCGAGACGATCAAGGCGAACCTGGGCGCGCTGAAAAAGGGTACGGATTCCTTTCAGGGGATCCCGCTGGATCCCGCGAAGACGCCCGTGGAGAACATGAACCGGTACTTCCACCTGGCCCGGAAGGCGAAGGGGGCGATGGAGATCGTCCGGAAGCGGAAGCGCGAGGTGGCGGAGAGCGTGTACTACCTCGAATCGCTTGAGTCTCAGCTGGCCGCGGCTTCGGGGCGGGAGGAGCTGATCGCCGTGCGCCAGGAGCTCTCCTCCTCCTACGCCCCGAAAAAGAAGCCCGCCACGGGGAAGAAGGGCCGCCCGCAGGACGCCCCCCGCCCCGTGGCGCCGCAGGTGGAGAGGGTCGAGTTCCACGGCCACGCGATCCTCGTCGGACGGAACAATGCAGGGAACGACCGGATCGTGAAGGAACTGTCCGCACCCGACGACCTGTGGCTCCACGCGCAGGGGATCCCGGGGAGCCACGTGCTGGTCAAGCGCCCGGCGGGGAAAGAGGTCCCGAAGGAGGTGATCGAGGAGGCGGCGCGCCTGGCGGTCTTCCACAGCAAGGCGAAGGGGTCGCAGAACGTCCCGGTCTTCCTCACGGAAGCCCGCCACGTCTCGAAGTTCAAGGGTGCCAAGCCGGGGCTGGTCCGAATCGCGAAATACTCGACCGTCTACGTGCGATAGGCTTATGTCCTACCCGTTCGCACGGTTGGTGATCGGCATCCGGCGGTCCTTCCCCAGGGCGCGGGGGGTGATCTTGACGCCGGGGGGCGCCTGCCGCCGCTTGTACTCGCTCCGGTCCACCATCGACACGACGCGCCGCACCACGCTTTCCGGGTGCCCCGCCGCCACCATCTCCGGAACGCTGCAATCCCCCTCCACGTACATCCGCAGGATCGGGTCGAGGATTTCGTACTCCGGGAGGGAGTCGGAATCTTTCTGGCCGGGCGCAAGCTCCGCGGACGGCGGCTTCGTCAGCACCCGATCCGGGATCACCTCACGCCCGCGGCTTCCGTTGTACCACCGCGACACGCGGTACACCGTCGTCTTGAAGACGTCCTTGATGACCCCGAACCCGCCGGCCATGTCGCCATAGAGGGTGGCGTACCCGACGCTCATCTCGCTCTTGTTCCCCGTCGTGAGGACGACCTCGCCGAACTTGTTGGACAGGGCCATCAGGATCGTGCCGCGGATCCGCGCCTGCAGGTTCTCCTCCGTGGCGTCCGGCGCCCGGCCCGCGAACGTCGGGGCGAGCGTCCGCTGCAGGGCGCCGAAGGCGTCGCCGATCGACAGGTCGAGGCACCGGATGCCGAGATTCGCCGCCAGCGCGTGGGCGTCCTCCACGCTCTCCCGGGAGGTGTACGGGGAAGAGAGCGTCACCCCCATCACGCGGGAGGCCCCCAGGGCTTCCGCCGCCACGACGGCCACCAGGGACGAGTCGATGCCGCCGGACAGTCCGATGATCGCCCCGGGGAACCGGTTCTTCCCGACGTAGTCCCGGGTCCCCAGCACAAGGGCCCGGAAGATCTCCTCCTCCGGGGGGAGGACGGGGGCCACGGGGCCGCCGCCCGAAGGCGCCCCGACGTCGCACAGCAGCAGCTCTTCGGCGAACATCGCAGCGCGCGCGATCACCTTGCCGTCCGGGGCGACGACCATGCTGCCGCCGTCGAAGACCAGCTCGTCCTGGCCGCCCACGAGGTTGCAGTACGCCACGGGAAGGCCGGTCCGCCGCGCGTGACCCGCCAGGAGCTCCCGGCGCTCCTCCCACTTCCCCGCGTGGTACGGCGAGGCGGAGATGTTGAGGATGACCCCCGCACCCTCCCTCGCCAGCCGCGCGACGGGCCCCCGCCGCACCCAGACGTCCTCGCACACGGTGATTCCCACGCGGGCCTTGCCGACGGGGAAGGCCATCGGCTCCCTGCCGCGCCCGAAATACCGGACCTCGTCGAATACGCCGTAGTTGGGAAGGTGCATCTTCCGGTAGACGCCCAGCACCCTCCCGCCCGCGGCGATCCCCGCGGCGTTGTACGCCCGTCCCTTCGCGTCCCGGTCGGCGAATCCGACCACGGCCGTGATCCCCCGGACGCTCCCCGCCACCTTCCGCCAAGCCGCGAGGTTCTCCGTAAGGAATGAGGCGCGCAGGAGCAGGTCTTCCGGCGGGTACCCGGTGATCACCATCTCCGGGAAAACGACGAGGCGGGCGCCCGCCTCCTTCGCCCGGTCGCATGCGGCCAGGATCTTCCGGACGTTCCCCGCGATGTCGCCGACGGTGGCATTGACCTGGGCCAGTGCGAGGCGCAAGCGGTGGGTCATGCACCTATTCTCCCCGAAACGGCGGGATGCGGGAAGCCCCGGATTCCGTGTGGTAAAATCGCCTCTCCCATGGCCGCCCCGCCCACCCCCCTCTACAACCGCGACTACGTCCTTCTGAACGTAACCAACCTCACCTTTTCCCTCTACACCACGATCTTCATCTTCCTCCCGGCGTACATGTACCGCCTCGGGATCCGGGAGGGAGAAATCGGTGTCCTGATGGCGATCGGGACGCTGGTGGGGGTGGCGCTCAAACCCGGGTTCGGCATGCTGGTCGGACGGGGATTGCGCAGGGCGTTCCTGTCGGTTGGCGCGGCGCTGGCCGCCGTCTCCACCGTACCGTGGCTCTTCGTCGCGGGACCGGGCGCGCACCTGTACGCCATCCGGATTGCCCAGGGGGCGTCGTTCTCCCTTGTCGCCACCGCCGCATACGGCTACATCGCCGCGTGCGCCCCGATCGATCGGCGCGCGGAGGCGCTGGGGATTTTCGGCCTCTCCTTCTTCCTTCCCATCTCCGTGGGAGGATGGATCGGGGAATGGGTGATCGCGCGGCACGGCTTCCCCGGGATGTTCGCCGCGGGGATCGGGGTCGCCGTCCTCTCCGCCCTCGTCCCCGTCTTCATGAGGGAGCCCGCAGGCCGGGAGAATCCGTCCCTCGGATCGCTCAGGGCCTTCCTCACCCGGCCGTTCCTCGTCCCGAACACCGCGGGGTACCTCTTCGGGATGGCGTACGGCTCGATCTTCACCTTCCTCCCCGTGTACCTCGTCGTACGGAAATCGGGCTCCCTCGGCTCCTTCGTCTTCGTCTACGCCCTGTCGGTGATCGCCACGCGGACGCTGGGCCGCCGGCTCCTCGACCGGCTTCCGAGGGAGTGGGTCTCCCTGTGGGCGCTCCTGCTGCTGTGCGCGGGGAACCTCCTGATCCCGGCGGTGGATGGAGGAGTGGGCCTCGCCCTCGTCGGGGCCGCCTCCGGTGCGGGGCACGGGCTCCTCTTCCCGGCCCTCTCGGCCCTGGTGCTCGACCGGGCGAAGGAGGACACCGGCGGAATGGCGATGACGATGGCGATGTTCACCGCCGCCTTCGACATGGGATTGGTGACCGGCGCGGCGGCGTTCGGATTCGTGGCGGAGCGGTTCGGCTACCCGGCGATGTTCGTCGCCGCGGCGGCGGTGGTGGGCGCGGGTACCGCGGGATTTTTCGCCCTGGATCCCGCCTTCAGGAAAGGAGAACGTCCCGCACCCGTTCCATGAGTTGCGGGATATCCGCGTCGCATTTCCCCTCCGTTGGTATCGGGTCGAACAGTTCCACCACGACGCGCCCCGGACGGACGGAGAGGGACCCCGGCGGGATGATGTCGTGGCTACCCGACACGCGTACCGGGACGATGGGCAGTCCCGCCCGCACGGCGATGTGGAATCCCCCCTTTTTCAGCGGCTGCAGCCTCCCATCCTTGCTCCGCGTCCCCTCCGGATAGATGAGGACCGAGTTGTTGCCCGTAAGTCCCGCCACGGCGGAAACAAGCGCCTCCCGCGCCTGGGAGGCGTCGGCCCGGTCCACCATGATCTGGCCCAGTGAGAGGAGCACCCACCCGAACACGGGGATCTTCGCCAGCTCCTTCTTGAAGACCCAGTGGAGCGGGTGGGGGATGGATATCGCCAGCGCGAGTGAGTCGACGTGGCTGACGTGGTTCGACATGAACACGTACGGACGGTCGACATCCACCCGGGAGAGGCCGCGGGTCTCCAGCGTGACGCCGAACGCGGGCATCAACGCCCGGGAGTAGCTCTTCGTCACCCAGCGGAAGATCTTCCCCTTCCGGGCCTTCCCGGGAACCAGGAGCCCGAGGAGGATCGCCGGCAACCCGATCGCGAGCGTGAGCAGGCCGATGTACGCCATCTGGAAGACGGAGCGGACGGTCACGCCGGGCTCCTTTTCCCCTTCGTGTTCCGCTTCCCTTCCGGGCACACCGGCAGGAGCGGACAGGAGGGGCACAGCGGCGCCCTCGGCCTGCACAGCTCCCGCCCGACGCGGATGAGGTTCAGGTGCAGCGGGCCGTGTGCGTCCTCCGGCACGTGCGGCTCCAGGGATAGGGCGGCCTTCGCGAGGGTGGCGTTCGCGGGAACCAGCCCCAGCCGCTTCGTCACGCGCAGGATGTGGGTGTCCACGGGGAAGGCGGGCAGGCCGAAGGAGAACAGGAGCAGGACGTTCGCCGTCTTCACGCCGATGCCGGGGAAGGAGGTGAGGTACCTCCGCGCCTCCGGAAGGGACATCGACCGAAGGAAATCGAGGGAGTACTCTCCCCGCTCCCCCTTCATCCTCGACAGCGCCCCGAGGATCGACCGGGCCTTCGCCTTCGCGAGCCCCCCCACCCGGATCGCCTCCTCGACCTCCGCCGGTTTCGCCGAGGCAAGCTCCGCCAAGGAGGGGAACCGCTTCATCAAGGTCTCGTAGGCGCGGTCGCGGTTCCCGTCGGTGGTGTTCTGGGACAGGATCGTGAGGACGAGGTTCTGCACCGGGGCGATCTCGTGGCCGCACGCTTCCGGCCG
>JAGGAJ010000058.1 GCA_017889845.1 Deltaproteobacteria bacterium | reverse complement strand
AGCGGCGTCTTCACGGTGATCTGCCGGGTGGCGACGGATTTCCGCGGCGCGATCCCGCCGGGGGCGTCGGAAACCGGCCCTGCCGCGGGGGCTCCTCCGGCCTGTCCCGGCGCCGGCGCCGGGACGGCGGCGTTGTCCTTACCCGTCGGGGCGCCGTTGCCCCGGGGCGGCGGGGGAGTGGTGTAGAAGTACTGGTATCCGAGCAGGACGGCGATCGAGAGCGCGATCGCCAGGATCATCCGGTTTTGCATCGTGTCCTCGTTCCGAAGAGTTCGATCCGCCTCGGCTCGTCGACACCCCCGGGGTGGAACGGGTGGCACTTGAGGAGCCGGCGGATCCCTTCCAGCGTGCCCAGGAGCGCCCCGTTCAGCCGGACCGACCCGATCATGTATTCGGAGCAGCTGGGGTGGAACCTGCAGCAGGGGCCGATGGAAGGGGAAACCGCGACCTGGTACAGCCTCAGGAGGCCGATGAGGAGTTTTCGTGGCCGCACGGGGCGTTTCCCGGGTGTTTCTGTTCGTGGAGCACTTCGTTCCCTCCCCACCTGCGCCGCATGGCGGGAAGCAGCTCGGCGCACACGGTCGACAGCGCCGCGCCTTCCGGGGGCTTCCGGACCACGATGGCAGTACGGGTCCCAGCCGGGAAGGCGTCCTTGTGCAACCGGTAGAACTCCCGCAGGAGCCGCTTCGTCCGGTTTCGCGCCACGGCGCCCCCGGCGCGCTTGCCGGCGGAAACGCCGACCTGGCGCTTTCCGCCGCCCGGGGAATCCCGGTACACCGTATAGTGGGGAGTGGTGAGGCGCTCTCCCCTGCGGACCACTTCCCGGAATTCCCGGTCGGTCCGCAACCGCTCCGCGGTGGCGAAGCGGTTCGGGCGTTCCCCGCGCGGTCCGGTCACTTCTTCCCGCTGATCGACACGGTGAGGCGCTTGCGGCCCTTGGCGCGGCGACGCGCGAGGATCTTCCGGCCCGCCGCGGACGACATGCGCTCGCGAAAGCCGTGGGTTCTTTTCCGCCGCACGTTGTGCGGCTGGTACGTCCGCTTCATGACGCGAAGACTCCCTTCGTGTACAACTCCCACAATCTTCGGGAATTGTATAATCTATTGCTTTCCGGAACGCCGTGTCAACCGGTAATCCGGAAAACGGATTGCGGCCGAGGTGCCCGTGGCGGAGCAGAGGATCCAGCGGTTCGATCTGCGGCGGCTGTTCCGCCTCCCGCTCCTCTCCGCGGAGGAGGGGAGCGGATCTCCCGCCCCCCGTGAGAGCGAGGTCCTGTTCGAGCTGACGGGCGAGAACCCGGAGAACCGGCTATTCGGCCGATTCGACGCCGCCGAGGTCCGGGACCGGCTTGCGGCCGCGGGACTTCTGAAGGGGCTTGCGGACCGCGGATACCCCGACCCGGCGCTCTCCCTCTCCTGCGCCGACCCGGCGGACCAGCGGATCTGCCTTCACGCCGGGAAAGCGCATCGCGACCGGCTGCTGCTGGAGGCCCGCCTCCAGCTTTCCCTGTTCCGTCCCAAGCATCCCATCGGCCCGTTCACCGAGGAGTCCTCCTTCCGGATGCTGGTGATCCACTGGCTCGTCCTCTCGGATCCCGGGAGGGGATTCACCGTGGACCGCCCGCGCCTCCCGGGGCAGGAGCGCCCGGGGCTCGGGCTCCTCGACGAGATGCTTTCCCTGCTGAAGACGTTCTCCCGGGAGCTCGCCGTGGACGGGGTGCTCGACGTTCCCGACCATTTCCACACCGCCCTGTTTTACTCCCGCGCCTTCCGGTACCTCGACCCGGAGGCGGAAGGGGTGTTCCAGGCGATCGCTAGGGACCTCGCCGGCGTTCCGCTGGCGTTGGCCTCCGACGCGATCCGGGAGGGGTGCCTGGTGGACCGGGCGACCGGTGAGACGGTTGCGTGGCCGGCGGCGGAGCAGGTGATGGCCATGCGGGGCCCCTTGCGCCGGTACCTCCGGTCCGGGGAGTACCGGGAGGCCCGGGAGCGGGCGTTGGCGGGTATTCGTTTCGTTGTCAACTGGGATCTTTACCGCGCGAAAATCGCTTCCGCCGGGAGCCCGTAAAAATATCCTTGCCACCCGTTTTTACCGTGTGGTACGCTTCCACCCCTCTCCAGAGTCCAGGGAATGCGCAGGGAGGCGGCAACCCATCGGATCGGACCGCCGGAAATGTCACAGGAAAACCACGCTTGAAACACACACAAATGATTGTATTCGTTAACAAATCTGGTTTATCCACAGCTGTGGATAAACATGTTGGCAACTTTCTCCTCCCGCTCTCGATTAACCAGTTAAAAATGAACGGTTTTCGCCCTTCCTCCCCGGCTCGGAACCGCCCCCCCGGACGGCCTGCCGGATGACGACCCGGACGTGGGAAAAGATCCTCTCCCAGATGAGGGGGGAGGTTAGCGACCAGGTCTACGAAACGTGGCTCCGCCCGCTGCGATTCGTCACCCGGGAAGGAGCGGTGGTCTTCCTCGCCACGCCCCACAAGTTCTTCAAGCAGTGGATCGAGGAGAACCATCTCCCCCGGATCGAGGAGATCGCGCGGAAGGAACTGGGCGAGGACGTGACGGTGGAGATCATGGTGGGAGGGGAGGAGGAGTCGCTTCCCCCGCCGGTGACGCCGGCCCGGTACCTCCAGCTGCCCCAGGAGACGATCACCCGGGTGCGCAGCGTGTACGGCCCGCTGAACGTCCGCTACAGCTTCGACCGGTTCGTCATCGGGACGGGAAACCAGTTCGCCCACGCCGCCTCCGTGGCCGTGGCGAACGACCCCGGCAACAGCTACAACCCCCTGTTCATCTACGGGGGGGTCGGACTGGGGAAGACTCACCTTCTTCACGCCATCGGCAACGAGGCGCAGGCGAAACAGCCGCACCTGCGGGTGTGCTACATCCCGGCGGAGAAGTTCACCAACGACCTCATCACCTCGATCCGCACGAACCGGATGCCGGAGTTCAAGGAGCGGTACCGCAACGTCGACATCCTGCTGATGGACGATGTCCAGTTCATCGCCGGGAAGACGCGCACCCAGGAGGAGTTCTTCCACACCTTCAACGATCTCTACTCCTCCCGGAAGCAGATCGTGGTGAGCAGCGACAAGTTCCCGAAGGAGATCCCGGACCTCGAGGAGCGGATCCAGTCCCGCTTCGAGTGGGGTCTGGTGGCGGACATCCAGCCGCCCGACATCGAGACGCGGGTGGCGATCCTCAACCGCAAGGCGGAGGCCGACCACATCGCCCTGCCGGAAGATGTCGCCCTGCTGCTCGCCACGGTGGTGAAAAGCAACATCCGGGAACTCGAGGGGTACCTGATCCGGATCGGGGCCCACGCCTCGCTCACCCGCCGGGAGATCAACCTCGATCTCGCGCGGTCGATCCTTTCCCCGCTGATCAGCACCGCCGGAAGGGAGATCTCGCCGGACGCGATCCTGAAGTCCGTGGCGGAGCATTACGGCGTGAAGGTATCCGACCTCCGTTCCGACCGGAAGCACAAGGCGGTCGCCGGCCCCCGCCAGATGGCGATGTACCTGATGCGGGAGCTGACGAACTGCTCCTTCCCGGACATCGGCCAACGTTTCGGGGGCCGCGACCACACCACCGTCATGTACGCGGTAAAAAAAATTGAGAAGAACCTGACGGACGATGTATCTTTAAGGGGAACGGTGGACGCTCTCAGGAAGAAAATCGAGGGATAACTCTGTGGAGAAAGGAGCAGGCATCCCGTTGTCCACAGGAAGGGGCTCCCGCATTCGCCGTTCACCCCCGTTCCCCCAACATGCCGTTTCCTGTCCGCTCCGGCCCTGGAGCAGCATCTCCACAGTTTCCACACCCCCTGCTGTGACTTCGATATTTCTAATTCTTTAAACCAGGAAGAGGGCACCGATGAACTTCACTGTGGAACGAGACCAGCTCATCGACGTGTTGACCGGAATCCAGGGAGTGGCGGAGCGGCGCCACACCATGCCGGTTCTCTCCCATGCGCTGATTACGGTGGCGGGGGGAAATCTCTCCGTGGTGTCATCCGATCTCGAGATCGTGGTCCGGTGCGTGCAGGCGGTGGGGAAGGGAGAGCCGGGGGCGATCGCGTTGCCGGCACGGAAGCTCCTGGACATATCGAAGGTCCTCCCGAAGGAGTCGCCGGTCACGTTGACGGCCCGGGAGGGAAACTACGTCGAGATCTCCTCGGGCAGATCGCACTTCCGGCTGGCGGGGCTTCCGCCGCAGGAGTTCCCCGAGATGCCGGAAAAGCCGGCGGGGAAACCGGTATCCATCGACGGGGAAGTGTTCCGGAAGCTTGCGGAGAGGGTGGTTTCCTTCGCCTCTTCCGACGAGACGCGGTACAACCTGGCGGGAGTGCTGATGGAGCGGACGGACCCGAAGGCGGGGGCGATGCTCCGCATGGTGGCCACCGACGGGCATCGCCTCGCGATGGCGGACGGGGAGGTCGGCGACATCGGAGGGATCCTCGCATCCCGCAAGGTGCTCGTCCCGAAGAAAGGCGTCCTGGAAATCCGGAAGCTCGCGGAGAGCGGGCCGGGATCGATCGAGCTGTCCGCCTCGGAGAAGTTCCTGTTCGCCGCGAAGGGAGACACGGAGGTCTGGGTGCGGCTGCTCGACGCCGAGTTCCCGGATTACAGACAGGTCATCCCGAAGGAGAACCTGCTGACGGCGACGGTGGAGCGGGACACCTTCGCGGAAGTCCTGCGGCGCGTGGGCGTCATGGCGCCGGACAAGGTCCACAGCGTGAAGCTCTCCTTCTCCGGGAAACAGCTGGAGGTCTCCTCGACCAGCCCGGACCAGGGGGAGGCAAGGGACCTGCTGGAAGCGGAGTACGAGGGTCCCGCGATGAAAATCGGCTTCAACGGAAGATACCTTCAGGACGCCGTAGGCGGAATCACGGAGGGGAAGGTGGTCCTCCAGATGAAGGATGAGGTGTCCCAGGTGATTCTGCGGCCGGAGAAAGACGCGTCGTACCTCGCGATCGTGATGCCGATGCGCATCTTCTGAGGAAGATTCTTCCCGGTTTTTCGAATGGTTATATCAGCCTGACCGGTGGCGCCCGCCACCCGTTTCCCCTTCCGTTTCCCCCCGGGAAAGAGTATAATTTCCCATCTTGCCAATCATCTAGCGGGGTACCCATGGGCAACGGCGCGGATGACCGTCTGAAAAACGGGAACGGCGGCGACTATACCGGCGAAAACATTCAGGTTTTAAAGGGTCTGGAGGCGGTCCGGAAGCGCCCGGCGATGTACATCGGGAGCACGGACACCCACGGGCTGCACCACCTGGTCTACGAGGTGGTGGACAACTCGATCGACGAGGCGATGGCGGGGCATTGCGACACCATCTCCGTCGCCATCCACTCCGACAATTCGGTCACGGTCGAGGACAACGGCCGCGGCATCCCCGTGGACGTCATGCCGGAGGAGGGGAGGCCCGCCGCCGAGGTGGTCCTGACCGTCCTCCACGCGGGAGGAAAGTTCGACCGGGAGACGTACAAGGTGTCGGGCGGCCTCCACGGCGTGGGGGTTTCCGTGGTGAACGCGCTCTCCGAGTCGCTCACCGCGGAAATCCGCCGCGACGGGTCGGTGCACCAGATCGGCTTCAGCCGCGGCGAGACCTCCTCCCCCCTGAAGGTCACCGGCAAGTCCCGCAAGACGGGCACGCGGATCACCTTCAAGCCGGACCCGGAGATCTTCACGGAGACGGAGTACTCCTTCGACGTCCTCTCCCAGCGGCTGCGGGAGCTGTCGTTCCTGAACGCGGGGCTGAAGATCTCCATCCTCGACGAGCGCAACGGCAAGAGCCACGATTTCCAGTACAAGGGCGGCATCGTCTCCTTCGTGCAGCACCTGAACCGCAACAAGACGCCGCTGCACCCCAAGCCCGTGCTGATCGAGGGGGAGAAGGACGGCGTCCAGATCGAGGTGGCCCTCCAGTACAACGACTCGTACCAGGAGACGGTCTTCTCCTTCGTCAACAACATCAACACGCACGACGGCGGCACGCACCTGACCGGCTTCCGGCAGGCCCTCACCCGCGCGATCAACCAGTACGCCAACCAGGGGAATCTCCTGAAGGGTTTCAAGGAGAACCTGCGGGGCGACGACCTGAGCGAGGGGCTGACCGCCGTAGTGTCGGCGAAGGTTCCCGAGCCGCAGTTCGAGGGGCAGACAAAGAACCGCCTCGGCAACAGCGAGGTGAAGGGGCTGGTCGATTCGCTGGTGTACGAGAAGCTGATGACGTGCTTCGAGGAGAACCCATCCGTCCCGAAGAAGATCATCGAGAAGGGGCTGGAGGCGGCGCGGGCCCGCGAGGCGGCGCGCAAGGCGAAGGAGCTGGTCCGCAAGGGTCCGATGGACGCGGCGGGGCTGCCGGGGAAACTCGCGGACTGCCAGGAACGGGACCCCGCGCGGTGCGAGCTGTTCATCGTGGAGGGCGACTCGGCGGGCGGATCGGCGAAGCAGGCGCGGGACCGGAGGTACCAGGCGATCCTCCCGCTGAAAGGGAAGATCCTGAACGTGGAGAAAGCGCGCATCGACAAGATGCTCACCTCCACCGAGATCCGCGTGATGGTGACCGCCCTGGGCACCGGGATCGGCAAGGAGAATTACGAGGCGGACAAGCTGCGGTACGGCAAGGTCATCATCATGACCGACGCCGACGTGGACGGCGCCCACATCCGGACGCTGCTGCTGACGTTCTTCTTCCGCCACATGCGGGAGCTGCTCGAGCGGGGAAACATCTACATCGCCCAGCCGCCGCTGTACGGCGTGCGGCGCGGCAAGGAGATGACGTACCTGAAGGACGACGCGGCTTTCCGGAAGCACCTCCTCGAGAACGGCTCCGCGGGGAAACGCGTGGAGGGACCGAACGGCGGGGCGGGGCTTTCGGGGCAGAAGCTGATGGCGTGGCTCTCCCGGATCTCGCGGCTGGAGGCGATCGCCTCGCGGGTGGAGCGGCGCGGCATGCCGGCCTTCGTCTTCCTGTCGCTGGCGGCCCGGGTCGCGGAGGTCGCGAACGTGCTCGGGAGCGACAAGGCGGCGACCAAGTTCTTCCGGTCGCTCCTCGCGGAGTGGAAGACCACGCGGCCGGACGTGACGAACGCCGCCTTCGCGATCGACCAGGATCCCGAGGGCGACAGCGAGGGGTTCCGCGCCCGGCTGATGTGGAAGCGCGGCGGGATGCCGATGGATTGCCTCGTGGACCATCACCTGCTGGAATCGTCCGACCTGCGCGAGGCGGGGCAGCTCTCGGCGCAGATCCGGGATGCCCTGCCGCCGCCGTACCGGATGGAGGGAGAGGGTTCCTTCCCCGAGGCGGACGGCCCGCTGTGCCTGCTGGGCCAGGTGCTCGAGGCGGGGAAGAAGGGGCAGACAATCCAGCGCTACAAGGGACTGGGGGAGATGAACCCCGAGCAGCTCTGGGAGACCGCGATGAACCCGGAGTCGCGCGACCTTCTGCGCGTGGAGCTGGGGGACGAGACCGACGCCGACGAGATCTTCTCCCGCCTGATGGGCGACCAGGTCGAGCCGCGCCGCGAATTCATCGAGCAGAACGCCCTGAACGTCTCGTCGCTGGATATCTGACGCCGCTACGTTGTAATGGGCCTGGCACCGATGGAAAGGGGTCCATGACTTTCCCGACGACGACCGGCGCTCCCATCAACGTTCTCGTCGTCGACGACGAGAGCAACATCCGGAAGACCCTCGTCATCTGCCTGGAAGCCGAAGGCCACCACGTCACCTCCGTCAGCAACTTCCAGGACGCCGTCGCGGAAGCGTCCCGCCGTACCTTCCACATGGCGTTCGTCGATCTCCGCCTGGGCACGGCGAGCGGCCTGGACCTGATCCCTGTTCTGCTCTCGGGAAGTCCCTGGATGAAGATCGTCGTCATCACCGCGTACGCCTCGATCGACACGGCGGTCGAAGCCATGCGAAAAGGGGCGACCGATTACCTCCCGAAGCCGTTCACGCCGGCCCAGGTCCTGCTCGCCGTGCGGAAAGTGGAAGAGGTGCGGACGCTGGAGCAGAAGGTGGCGACCCTCCGGGAAGACCTGGAGAGGACCGCCCCGGAAGTCCGGTTTTCGAGCGAAAGCCCGGCGATGCAGCGCGCCATGGAAGTGGCCCGGCAGGTAGCGCCTACCGACGCCGCGGTGCTCCTCCGCGGCGAAAGCGGGACCGGGAAAACCGTCCTGGCCCGCGCGATCCACAGCTGGAGCCGGCGCTCCGGGAAACCGTTCGGCGTGGTGTCGTGCCCCTCCCTGCCCGCCGAGCTCCTGACGAGCGAGCTGTTCGGCCATGCGAAGGGGGCGTTCACCGGCGCGGTCCGCGACAACCCGGGGCGCATCGCCGCATGCGAGGGGGGAACGCTCTTCCTGGACGAGATCGGCGATCTGCCCCTTGCCCTGCAGCCCAAGCTGTTGCGGTTCCTGCAGGACCAGGAATACGAGCGGCTTGGCGATCCGTCGACGCGCAAGGCCGACGTCCGCATCATCACCGCCACCAACCGGGACCTGGAAGGGGAGGTCAAGGTCGGACGGTTCCGGGAGGACCTTTTCTATCGCCTGAACGTCATCCAGATCGAGATCCCGCCGTTGCGCGAACGACCTCAGGACCTGGAGGCGCTTGCGACGCAGCTGCTCGCTTTCTACGGCAGGATCCACCACCGCAGCTTCTCCGGTTTCACGGAAGAGGCCACGCAGATGATGAAGCGCCACGCGTGGCCGGGGAACCTCCGGGAATTGCGGAATGTCATCGAGCGGGCATCGATCCTGTGCCGGTCGGAGCGGATCGACGCCGAGTATCTCCCCGGGCCTTTCTCCCGCGGGGAGGCGACTCCCGCGGTAGGAAACCTGGTAAGCCTGGAAAAGATCGAGGAGGAACATATCCGTCGCGTTCTGGCCTCCACCGGATCACTGCAGGAAGCGGCACGGATTCTTGGCATCGACCAGGCCACGCTCTGGCGTCGCAGGAAGCAGTACGGGATCTAGTCTCGGGATCCGGCGTTGCGAACTGCAATGCCGGTTTTTCTTCCCATTGCAAAAAGCAAGGTCACGGTCCTCCGGTAAAGAGTATTCCTGACAAATATCAAACTGTTATGTGTGGATGACCCCGGCATGATGCTTGCCCTTTATCCCGGCAGGGCAACGTGTGTTTTCCCGTAAACAGGAGAGTTCAACCGGGTATCCGTGCCGGCGGGGAGGGGTTCCATGAGGCGAAGTATACGGATGATTCTTTCGTTCGGTGTGGGTCTGCTCCTGCTGTTCTCCGGTTCCATTCCCGGATACGCGGGGTCACCTGCTCCGGACTGGCTGGCCGCCGAAGGGTTCAGGGGATTGTCATGGGGCGCAACGAGGGAAAAGGCACAAGCCGTATTTCCGGACCTTGCCTTCATGAGATATGCGATCCACGCCGAGAAGGAGACGCCATGGACCGTGTATGAGCGGAAGAACGAGGAGAGGAAAATCAACGGCATCCGCGTGGACGAAATCCTCTACTGGTTCCAGAACGACTCCTTCAAGAAGGTGACGGTTATCCTGAGTTCGAAGGTGGGCCCCAGGACCCTGAAGACCCCGGCGGCAGAGGCGTTCGACGAGCTACAGAGAATGATCCATCGGGTTGCGGGAGACCCGATCGCAAGCCGGACCCAACGCGGGGGACTGGATGGCAACCGGAAGGAGGTCTGGCATCATGGCGAAATGTCCATCGCTCTCTCGTGCTTCGAACCTCCGGGCATCAACGGCGAGGAGCTGGTCCTGGAAATCGTGAAACGAACGGTAACGAAAGGGAGTGTGTCGGAATGAGGAGGGGAACATGACGCTCCGACAGAAACTCGCCCTGGGATTCGGCGGCCTCCTGCTGATCATCGCGGCGGTCGGCATACTCAGCGTTCTCCAGTTCCGGGAGCTGGGCCGCTCCGTGGGCGTCGTGCTCCGGGAAAACTTCGAGAGCATACTCGCTTGCCAGGAGATGAAGGAGTCCCTGGAGCGAATGGACAGCGAGGCCGTCTTCATCGTTTTCGGGCGCGGCGATGAGGGAAAGGATCCCCTGGCGGCATACGAGTCGCGGTTTGAGA
>JAGGAJ010000057.1 GCA_017889845.1 Deltaproteobacteria bacterium | reverse complement strand
CCACCCGCCTTGACACGTTCCGCGGCGCCGCGGTAATGGTATGCTGGCGATTGAATGACCGTTCATTTTCCGCTTCCCGCCGTCACCCTATCGACAGGAGGTAGGAGCCGATGTTCCCGAAGATCCGCAGGGTGGCAGTCCTCGGCGCCGGGGTGATGGGTTCCGGGATCGCGGCGCACCTGGCCAACGCGGGGATCCCCTGCCTGATGCTCGACATCGTCCCTCCTTCGCTCACGGACGAGGAGAGGAAGAAGGGGCTCACGGGGAAGAGCCCCGCGTTCCGCAACCGCCTTGCCCTCAAGGGGCTGGAAGGGATCCGGAAGAGCCGCCCCGCCCTCCTCTACTCGCAGAAGGACATCGGGCTGATCTCGATCGGCAACTTCGAGGACGACCTCCCGCAGGTATCGGAGTGCGACTGGATCGTCGAGGTGGTGGTGGAGAACCTCAAGATCAAGCAGGCTCTCTACGGGAAGATCGAGGCGCTGCGTTCGCCGGGCGCCGTCGTCTCCTCGAATACCTCCGGCATCGCGATCGCGCAGATGGTGGAGGGACGCGGGAAGGAGTTCCGCCGCCATTTCCTCGTCACCCACTTCTTCAACCCCGTTCGGTACATGAAGCTGCTCGAGCTCGTCGCCGGCGGGGACACGGACCCCGCGATCCTCTCCGGGATGGCGCGGTTCGGCGAGCGCGCGCTGGGGAAGGGGATCGTCTTCGGGAAGGACACCCCGAACTTCGTCGGCAACCGGGTGGGCGTATTCGCCATGATGCACGCCATGCACGCGATGCTGGAGGACGGGCTGACGATCGACGAGGTGGACAGGATCCTCGGGCCGGCGATGGGTCGCCCCAAGTCCGCAGCCTTCGGGACCGCCGACATCGTCGGCCTTGACACGCTCCTCCACGTGGCCGAAAACGTCTACGGGAATCTCCCCGGGGACCCCGACCGGGTCCGGTTCCTCCCGCCCCCCTTCGTGAAGGAGATGGCGAAGCGCGGCCTTCTGGGGCGCAAGTCCGGCGGGGGCTTTTTCCGTATGGAAGGGAAGGGGGAGAACAAGCGCAAGTACGTCCTGGACTACAACACCCTCGACTACCGGCCCTCGGAGAAGGTCTCATTCCCGTCCCTGGAGGCAGCGAAGGGGGAGGAGGACGCGGGGGCTCGCATCCGGAAGGTGATCTCCGGGAACGACAAGGCAGCGAAATACGCCTGGAAAGTCCTCTCCGATACCCTCCTGTACACTGCTAAGCGGATCCCCGAGATCGCGGACGACGTCTGCAACGTGGACAACGCGATGAAGTGGGGGTTCAACTGGACCCTGGGGCCCTTCGAGACGTGGGACGCCATCGGTGTGGCCGATTCGGCGGCGCGGATCAAGGCGGAGGGGAAGGCGATCCCGGGGAACGTGGAGAAGATGCTCGCCTCCGGCGCCTCCTCCTTCTACCGGCGCCGCGAGGGAACGGTCGAGTTCTATGACTTCCCCTCCGGCAAGTACCGGCCGGTGCCGGTCTCCCCGGACGTGATCCTCCTCCCCTCCCTCGCGGACCGGCAGAAGGTGGTGCGCCGCAACGCCGGCGCGTCGCTCTACGACATCGGCGACGGCGTGCTGTGCCTCGAGTTCCACACGAAGATGAACGCCGTGGACGCCGACATCGTGACGATGCTGACGGAAGGCGTCGATCTCGCGGAGAAGGAGTTCGCGGGGATGGTGATCGCCAACCACGCGGAGCACTTCAGCGCGGGGGCGAACCTGATGCTCGTCTTCCTCGAAGCGCAGAACCGGCAGTTCGCGAACATCGAGAGGATGGTCAAGGCGTTCCAGGACGCGTGCATGCGGCTGCGGTATTCGGAGCGCCCGGTGGTGGCGGCCCCCGCGGGGATGGCGCTGGGTGGCGGCGCGGAGATCTGCCTGGGAGCCGACCGGATCCGGGCGGCGGCGGAGACGTACATGGGGCTGGTGGAGGTGGGCGTAGGGCTGCTGCCGGCAGGCGGCGGGCTGAAGGAAATGGTGGTCCGGCACCTGGAGGGGATCCCCGATGGGGTGACGGCCGACCCGCTGCCGTTTTTGCGGAAGGCGTTCGAGACCGTGGGGCTGGGGAAGATCGCCACCTCCGCGAAGGAGGCCCGGGAGATGGGATTCCTGCGGGCCCGGGACGGGATCACCATCCAGCGGGACTTCCTGATCCAGGACGCCAGGAACACCGTGCTGGCGATGAACCGGGAGGGGTACGAGGCGCCGCGGCCGCGCGCCGACATCGCCCTTCCCGGACGGTCGGCTTTCCCCGCCTTCGCCTACGGCCTTTACGCGATGCGGGCGGCGGGGCAGATCAGCGAGCACGACGAGAAGATCGGCCGCAAGATCGCCCGGGTGCTCACCGGCGGGGACGTGCCGCCGGGTACGTGCCTGTCGGAGCAGGAACTGCTCGACATGGAGCTCGAGGCGTTCCTCTCGTTGTGCGGCGAGGAGAAGACCCAGGCGCGGATCCAGTACATGCTGATGAAGGGGAAGCCGCTCCGGAACTGAGCATGAGGGGAATCGAACAATCGTCGCGCAAAGGGCGTAGCGGAGAGGAAGCCCTCCGCGAGTCCGTGCGCTAAGGCATTTGGCGCGCAAGCATACAGGGAGGGCACGGTCATGGCGAAGGCGTACGTCATATCGGCGGTTCGCACGGCGGTGGGGCGGGCGTACCGCGGCAGCCTGAAGGACACGCGTCCCGACGACCTCGGCGCGGCGGCGATCCGCGGCGCCGTGGAGAAGGTGCAAAACCTCGACCTTGCGCGGATCGACGACGTGATCTTCGGCTGCGCCATGCCGGAGGGGGAGCAGGGGATGAACGTGGCGCGCATCTGCGCGCTGCAGGCGGGGCTTCCCGACACGGTCCCCGCCGTCACGATCAACCGGTTCTGCTCATCGGGATTGCAGGCGATCGCCATGGCGGCGGACCGCATCCTCGCGGGCTTCGCGGACATCGTCGTCGCCGGCGGCACGGAGTCGATGACGATGGTCCCGATGGGGGGGAACAAGCCGTCCTTCAACCTCGGGATCATCGACGCGAGGCCGGAGGTCTTCATGCCCATGGGGCTGACCGCCGAGGAGGTGGCCCGCCGGTACAAGGTGACGCGCGAGGACCAGGACCAGTTCGCCTACCACAGCCACCGCAAGGCCCTCGCCGCCGCCGCGGCGGGGAAATTCCGGGACGAGATCGTGCCGGTGAAGACGGTGCTCTTCCGGGAGAAGGACGGCGGTAAGCCGGTCCGGAAGGAGATCGTCTTCGACGCCGACGAGGGTCCGCGGGCGGACACCACGGTGGAGGCGCTGGCGAAACTCAAGCCCGCGTTCGACGCAAGGGGCACCGTGACCGCGGGAAACGCCTCCCAGATGAGCGACGGGGCGGCCGCGGCGGTGGTGGTTTCCGAAAAGGCCCTCAAGGAACTGGGGGCGGATCCGCTGGCGCGGTTCCTGGGGTTCGCCGTCGCCGGCGTGGCCCCCGAGGTGATGGGGATCGGCCCCGTCGAGGCGGTTCCGAAACTCATGAAGCGGCTGCGGATGAAGCTCACCCGGGTGGACCTCGTGGAGCTCAACGAGGCGTTCGCCGCCCAGGCGCTCCCCGTGATCCGGGAGCTGATGCTCGACCCGGACAAGGTGAACGTCAATGGCGGCGCCATCGCCATGGGCCACCCGCTGGGGTGCACCGGGGCCAAGCTGACCGCCACTCTCCTCCACGAGATGAAGCGGCGCAACGCCTCCCTCGGACTGGTGACGATGTGCATCGGCGGCGGGATGGGGGCCGCGGGGCTCTTCGAGCGCGCGTAACGCGCCGGGGCGGACGGACGTCCTTCCGGCCGCGAATGATTCGCCTTCATTTATATTTCACGCGGCGGTAAAATCATGCCATAAACGTATGTCGCTGGAACTTCTCTCATCCATTCTTGGTACACGGGCGATGACGGACGAAAAGAACAAGTACCTCACCCTGTTCGAGAGCCTCCCCTCCCCCGTCGTGCTGCTGGACAGGGAAGGGAGGATCGACAACGCGAACCATGCCGCGGCGGACCTGCTGGGAGGGGGCGGGCCCCCCGTCACCCGGTATAACGCGGCGGAACGGAGGGGGGAGGCCCTCTCGTTCCTTGCGGAGGAGATGTCCGCGTTCCTCGCCGCGGGCGTCCCCTCCCGGGGGATCGAGAAGGCGCTCGGTACGCCGCGGGGGAAGCGCCACTACCGCGTGGAGATGCACCGGATGCTGGACGTCTCCGGGAAATTCGACGGGGCGGTGGTGATCTTCACCGATCTCACGCAGCGGCGCGAGGCGGAGGAGACCCTCCAGGTCGTGCTGGACGAGATGGAGGCGCGCGTGCAGGAACGGACCGGTGAACTCGGCGTCGCGAACCGGGCGCTGCGCAGGGCCAACCGCGCCCTGCGGATGACCTGGGAGTGCGGCCGGGCGCTCATGCGCGCCCGGGACGAGTCGACGCTCCTCTCCGCGATCTGCCGGATCGCCGTGGAAGAGGGGGTGTACCGGCTCGCCTGGGTCGGGTACGCCGAGGACGACCCGGGGAAGACCGTGCGCCCGGTGGCGCAGGCGGGGTACGAGGAGGGGTACCTGGACACGGTGGCGGTCTCCTGGGCCGACACCGAGCGGGGGCGCGGCCCCGTCGGGGCTGCCATCCGGACCGGGAGGCCGTTCATCGTGCGGGACGTCCACTCGGACCCCCTCTTCGCACCGTGGCAGGCGGAAGCGCTGCGCCGGGGGTACCAGTCCGTCCTCGGGTTGCCGCTCTTCTCCGGCGACCGGGCGTTCGGGGCGCTCGCCATCTACTCCGAGGGGCCGGATGCCTTCGACGATGACGAGGTCCGCCTTCTCCAGGAGCTCGCCAACGACCTCGCCCACGGGATCCGGACGCTGCGTCTTGCCGCCGAGAGGGACCGGCTGGAGGAGCGGCGCGCGGTCCTCGAGGCCCAGTTGCGCCGTTCCCAGCGGATGGAGTCGGTGGGGCGCCTGGCGGGCGGCGTCGCCCACAACCTGAACAATCTCCTCACGATCATCAACGGGTACGGCTCCATGCTGGAAAAGGGGATTCCCGGGGACGATCCGAAGCGCCGCATGCTGGCGGAGATGCGGCAGGCCGGGGGTCGCGCGAAGGAGCTGACGGAGCAGCTGCTGGCTTTCGGCCGGCGGCAGATGCTCCAGCCGCGGGACATCGAGGCGGACCGCCTCGTCGGGGAAGCGGAGCCGGCGCTGCGCGCGGCGTGCGGCGGGACCGTGGAGCTCGCAGTCCGCACCGCCGCGGCGGGTGGAATGGTCCACGTCGATCCCGAGGGATTCCGCCACATGGTGATGCGCCTTGCGGCGAGCGCGTGCGAGGGGATGCAGGGAGTCGGGACCCTGGCCCTGCGCACCGCCGTCGCGGAGTTGGACCCTTCCGACGCGCCGGCGGAGATCGGCCTTCCGGAGAGGGAATATGTCGTCCTGACGTTCCGCGACACGGGTCCCGGGATGGACGAGGAGTCCATTTCCCGCATCTTCGATCCGTTCCAAAGGTCCCTCGAGGCGGGGTCGGGGCTGGAGCTGGCATCCGTGTACGGCTTCGTCAAGCAGAGCGGCGGGTACATCTGGGCCGCCAGCGCACCAGGGAAAGGGACCACCTTCACAGTCTGCCTCCCCCGGGTCGGGGCGCGGTAGTAGCTCTTCCCGAAGGGATTGACACGACAATAGCGGCACGTATAATCTACATACTCTATAATTTATATCGGCATTAACCGTATCCTACAGGAACGAAAGGAGTCCGACCATGTCCCCGACCCTGAAGCCGGAAACCATCGCACTCCACGGCGGGCAGAAACCCGACCCCGCGACCACCGCACGGGCGGTGCCGATCTACCAGACCACCTCGTACGTCTTCCACGACACGGCCCATGCCGCGCGCCTGTTCGGTCTCCAGGAGTTCGGGAACATCTACACCCGGATCATGAACCCGACGACCGACGTCTTCGAGCAGCGGGTGGCGCAGCTCGAAGGGGGCAGCGGGGCGCTGGCCATGTCGTCGGGCCAGGCGGCGGAGTCGCTGGCGCTGCTCAACATCGCGCACTCGGGGGACGAGATCCTGTCCTCGGCATCCCTCTACGGCGGCACGTACAACCTGTTCCACTACACCTTCCCCAAGCTCGGCATCGACGTGAAATTCGTCGACCCGGGGGACCCCAAAAACTTCAAGAAGGCGCTCACGAAGAGGACGAAGGCGGTGTTCGCGGAAACGGTGGGGAATCCCAAGCTCGACACCCTCGATTTCCGGTCGGTTTCGAAGATCGCCCACGACGCGGGGATCCCGCTGGTGGTGGACAACACGATGCCCACGCCGTTCCTGATGCGCCCGATCGACCACGGCGCGGACATCGTCGTCCACTCGGCCACCAAGTTCATCGGCGGACACGGGACCTCGATCGGCGGGATCGTCGTCGACTCCGGGAAGTTCGATTGGGGAAACGGGAACTTCCCCAACTTCACCGAACCCGATCCGTCGTACCACGGGCTGAAGTTCTGGGAGGTCTTCGGGAACTTCCCCGGTCTCGGGAACGTGGCGTTCATCATCAAGCTGCGCGTCCAGCTCCTGCGCGACCTGGGACCGGCGCTCTCGCCGTTCAACTCGTTCCTGTTCCTCCAGGGGCTGGAAACCTTGCACCTGCGGATGGAGCGGCACAGCACCAACGCCCTCGCGGTGGCGCAGTTCCTGGAAAAACACCCGAACGTCACCTGGGTGACCTACCCGGGGCTGCCGAGCCACCCGGTGCACGCGCTGGCGAAGAAGTACCACCACCGGGGGCTCTACGGCGCCATCCTGGGGTTCGGCATCAAGGGCGGCATCGAGGCGGGGAAGAAGTTCATCGACAACCTCAAGCTGTTCTCCCACCTGGCGAACATCGGCGACGCCAAGAGCCTCGTGATCCACCCGGCGTCCACCACCCACCAGCAGCTGACGTCGCAGGAGCGGCTCGAAACGGGCGTCACGGACGACTTCGTCCGCCTTTCCGTCGGTCTGGAGCACAAAGACGACATCATCGCGGACCTGGACCAGGCGCTGCGGAAAAGTTAGGCGGGAATTCCGCCGGGCCGGGGAGAAAGGGCCCCCCCGGCCCGTTTGCGTCGTATTTGACATTTACGTTAAGAAGAAGTATAAATGCAGGAGCACCCCGCGAACGAAGGGGAAGCTCGGGTGACGAGGTGAGCCGATGACGACCGAGGAGAAGATCCTGCACGGCGGCGCATACCTGTTCCGGGACACACCCCCGTCGGCCGTCTTCACGCCGGAGGACTTCACCGAGGAACAGGTCGCGCTGGGGGAGACCACGGAGCAGTTCCTCCGGAACGAGGTCCTCCCCCACGTGGAGAGGCTGGAGAACCACGACTTCGAACTGATGGTTTCGCTGCTGCGCCGGTTCGGGGAACTGGGCCTCCTCATGATCGACGCCCCCGAGGAGTACGGGGGGCTGGAGCTGTCCAAGACGACGAGCCTGGTGGCAGCGGAGAAGGCATCCATGTACGGAGGCTTCTCCACCGCGTACGCCGCCCACTCCGGCATCGGGACGCTTCCGCTCATCTATTACGGGACGAAGGGACAGAAGGAGAAGTACCTCGGGAAGATCATCACCGGCGAGTGGCTCTCCGCCTATTGCCTCACCGAGCCCGACTCCGGGAGCGACGCCCTCGGCGCCCGCACCACCGCCACCCTTACTCCGGACGGGAAGCATTACCTCCTTAACGGGACCAAGCAGTTCATCACCAACGGAAGCTTCGCCGACCTCTTCACCGTCTTCGCCAAGATCGACCGGGAGCACTTCACCGCCTTCCTCGTCGAGCGGACCTTTCCCGGGGTCAAGCCGGGGGCCGAGGAGAAGAAGCTCGGGATCCGGGGGTCTTCCACGACCCCGTTGATCCTCGAGGACGCGCGCGTCCCCGTGGAAAACGTCCTGGGGGAAATCGGGAAGGGGCACAAGATCGCCTTCAACGTGCTGAACGTGGGCCGGCTGAAGCTGGGAGCGTGCGTGGTCGGGGGCGGGAAATACGCCCTCGCGGAAGGGGTGAAGTACGCCAATCTCCGGAAGCAGTTCGGCGTTACGATCGGGACGTTCGGGGCCATCCGGGAGAAGGTCGCGGACATGGTGGCGTGCCTCTTCGCCTCCGAGTCGGTGGCGTACCGGGTGGGCGGGATGGTCGACGACCGCCTGGCGCTGGTGCCGAAGGGGATCCCCGGCTACTACGAGGTCTACCAGAACGGGATCGAGGAGTACTCGATCGAGTGCGCCATCGCGAAGGTATTCTGCAGCGACGTCCTTGCCCTGGTCGCGGACGAGGTCGTCCAGATCTTCGGTGGGTACGGCTACATCCAGGAGTACCCGGCGGAGCGGATCTACCGGGACGAGCGGATCAACCGGATCTTCGAGGGGACCAACGAGATCAACCGGATGCTCATCCCCGGGACGCTGCTGCGGCGCGCCATGAAGGGCGAGCTTCCGCTGCAGGAGGAGGTGATGAAGGCGATCGGACGCCTCTCTGCCCCGGGGGCGGAGGCGCCGGCCGCTCCCTTCGGGACGGAGAAGGCGCTGCTGCAGAACCTGAAGGACGCGTTCCTGGTCCTGTCCGGCGCGGCGGCGCAGCGGTTCGGGAAGAAGGTCAAGGACGAGCAGGAGACGCTGATCGCCCTGGCGGACCTGGCCATCGGCGTGTTCGCCCTGGAGAGCGCCGTGCTGCGGGCGGAGAAGATCTCCGCGTCGGGAAACGCCTCGCGGGCGTCCCTCGCGGAGGCGGCGGCGAAGGTGTTCGCCTTCCGGACGGGCGAGGAAGCGGTTTCCGCTGCGCGCCGGGCGGCCTTCTACGTCGGGGAGGGGAACACGCTCCAGATGCTCCTTTCCGGGATCCGGCGGGCGACGCGGTACGACGCGACGGGCCTTCTCGACGCGAAGCGCAGGCTCGCCGCCGCCGCGCTCGAAAAGGACAGGTACCCTTTGTGAAGGAGTTCGTCGCCGCGGTGGCGCTCGTTCTCCTGTCGTCGTCCGCGTGGGCGCTGGAGGTCGCCGGGGTGAACGTTCCCCCGGCGGTGACCGTCGGCCGGAAGATCCTGAACCTCAACGGCGCGGGCGTCCGGACGAAGTTCTTCGTAAAGGTGTACGTCGGGGCCCTCTATACGGAGAAGAATGTCTCCACGACCGACGAACTGCTCCGCGACCCGGGGGAGAAGGCCGTCCGGATGCATTTCGTCCACAGGAAGGTGGAGAAGGAGAAGATCGTCGACGCCTTCGCGGAGGGGCTGGCCAACAACGCCCCCGAGGCGGCGCGCTCGGCGGAGGCGAAGACGTTCCTTTCCTGGTTCCGGAACGATTTCGTGGCGGGGGACACGGTCGGGATCGACGTTTCGCCGGACGGGGCCCTCTCGGCAACCCACAACGGGAAGGCGCTGGGTACGCTGCGCGATCCGGCCCTGGCCCGCGCGGTCCTGCTCGTCTGGTTCGGGGAGAAGCCCGCCGACGGGGGGCTGAAGAAGGGGATGCTCGGCCGGGATTGACGGACAACGGGGGGCACGCTACCGGGGGATCCCGTAGTACTCGGCGATCTTCTTCCGGTAATCCGCGATGTCCCGCGCGAGGGACGACAGCTTCCCGATCTTCCGGTGGATGGCGTCCGTGTGGCCGTCGAGGATCTCGATCAGGCGCGGCATGATCCGGTCGGGCATCTTCGTCTGCCGGTATATCTCGGCCAGCTCCTGCATCTGTTTCAGCGAGAGCCCGAGCTCCTTCACCTTCAGGACGAACTTGATCCGCCGGATGTCCTCCTTCGTGTAGTACCGGATCCCCCCCTCGGTGCGCTGGGGGGGGTCGATGAGCCCCAGTTGCTCGTACAGCCGGAGCGTCCGGGTCGTGATCCCCAGAGACCGGGAGAGTTCGCCGATCTGCTGGTGGTCTTCGCGGCTCTTCAGCTTCATCCGTTCTTTACCATAACGTAAATGTTAGGTTCTGGCCGCCGGCGTGTCAAGGGGGGGGCGGCGCGGCGGAGCGGTATCTGCGCGTCCGGGTGGTATACTTCCCTGCATGGACGGAAACAGTTTGTTGCAGCCGGGACAGGGCGGGGG
>JAGGAJ010000264.1 GCA_017889845.1 Deltaproteobacteria bacterium | reverse complement strand
CAGCAGGTCCCGCAGGCCGACCACTCCGAGCAGCCGCTCGTCCTCCACCACGTACATGTAGTAGACGTGCTCGATCTCGCGCGCCTCCACCTTGAAGCGCTCGAGCGCCTCCCCCACGGTGATCCCCGGCGGGTACGCGAGGTATTCGTTCGTCATGAGGCCCCCCGCCGTGTCGTCCTCGTGGTGGAGCAGCTCGTGGATGTCCTCGGCCTCCTCCTTCTCCATCAGCTGGAGCAGCTCCTGCGCCTTATCGGTGGGAAGGTCCGCGATGACGTCCGCGGCCTCGTCCGGCGGCATCTGCTCGATGATGTCCGCCGCCTGCTCCTTGTCCATCTCGGTGATGATGTCGGCCTGGACCTCCGGCGTCAGCTCGTGGAGCGCCTCCGCCGCCGTCTCCGGGTCGAGCTTCTCGAAGAATTCCTGCCGTTCATCCGGCGCCAGGTCGCTCATGATCTGGGCGATGTCGGCGGGGTGCAGGTCGGAGACCGCCTCGCGGGAGACGGAAAGGGTGAGCCGGTCGAGCTTCGGTTCCAGCGGCTGGATGAACGCCCAGGAGATGAGTTGCGGGCGGAGGGGGTGGCGGATGGCGCGGAAGAAGGCGTCCCCCCGCCGCTCCACTCCCAGGCGGCGCAGGATGCCGCGCATCCCCACGTCCACGTCGCTGACCAGCGCCATGCCCCCCTCCTCGGTGAGCTTGACGTCGTTGACGCGGACCACCTTCGCCCCGTTGATGTCCACGATCTGCTTGTCGAGGATGTCCCGGCCGATGAGGAGGTGATCCCCCGACGGTGCGCTCTCCGGGATCTCTTCCTCCCTCTTGCGGGAGGAGATGATCCGGCGGTTGAAGATGGAGAGCTCCTCCCACGGGAGGTATCGCGTGACCTTCTTCTTCTCGAGGAACAGGCCGACCGCGCGGGGGAACGTCAAGCCCCCCTCCACGGCGATGTCCCGGACGCGCCCGATCTCCTCCCCCCGGGGGTCGAGGACCGCCTTCCCCAGGATGTCGGCGACGAACACCTCCCCGATCAGCGCCATGTCCCCTTCTCCGTCCCGCTCATTCCGGCTCCAGTGTACGTTCCGCCTTTGAGCCAGGTCAAGGAACGGGCACCGCCGGCCGTGGGAGGATGGAACCGGTTCTGGACCCATTCCACCCGGCGCAGGAGAATCCGGCATGGCCGACAGCGGAATCACCGGTGGCGCAACCCCTGGCGGTCCCTGCCGACGGCGCGCGCCCTGGTACAGGGGGCGTACGTCGCCTTCTTCCTCCTCGTCGGGGTGGAGTTCCACTCCTTCGTCGCGCAGGCGGTCTCGGGCGGGCCGGTGACCGCCCACCGCCCCCCCGCGGTGGAGGGGTTCCTCCCGATCTCCGCCCTGATGTCCCTGAAGTATTACCTCCTGACGGGGAACTACGACGAGATCCACCCGGCGGGACTCACCATCCTGATCGCCGCGCTGGTGTCTGCCTTCCTCGCCCGGAAGGTCCTCTGTTCCTGGGTGTGCCCGATCGGCGGGATCTCCCGGGCGCTTTCCTGGGTCGGGGAGAGGACCCTCTGGAGGCGGCGGAAGAAGGAGGTCCTGCTCCCGGTCTGGGCGGACCAGGCACTCTCCTCCCTGAAATATTTCCTCCTCGCCTTCTTCCTGTGGGCCGTGGTGTGGTCGATGGACGCGATGGCAATCATGAAGTTCCAGCGCGGGGCGTACAACCACGCCGCGGATGCCAAGATGCTCCTCTTCTTCACCGAGATGAGCTTCACCACGGCGGTCACCCTCGCGGTCCTCGTGCTGCTTTCCGTGGTGGTGAAGAACTTCTGGTGCCGGTACCTATGCCCGTACGGGGCGCTCCTCGGGCTGGCAAGCTTTGCGTCCCCGCAGCGCGTGGTGCGGGACCGGGACGCCTGCATCGACTGCAGGGCGTGCACCCGCGGGTGCCCCGTGGAGATCCGCGTGCACGAAAAGCCTTCCGTGTGGACGCCGGAGTGCACGGGCTGCATGACGTGCGTTTCCAGCTGCCCCGTCGAGAGGTGCCTCACGGTGACGCGGAAGGGGGCGGCGACCTGGTCGCCCTGGCTCATCCCCGTCGTGGGGCTGGGGACCATCTTCCTGTTCTGGGGTGTCGCCCGCGTCACCGGATACTGGAACAGCTACCTGACCGTGGACCAGCTCGCCGAGGCGTACCGGCAGGCGCGGGAACTCGCCCACCCTTAGCGGCCATCCTTCATCCCTTACCGGTTGCGGTCCAAACCAAACACATATATCCTATGTGCTTAATAGGGTATTGTCCTTGCGCTGATCCGGAGGGAAGATGCGCCTGTCCAAGAAAACCGAGTACGCCCTTCGCGCCCTGATCTACGCCGCCCGGTTCCCTGCGGGGACCACCTTCCAGATCCGGGACCTGGCGGAAAAGAACGGGATCCCGAAGAAGTTCCTCGAACTCATCCTCCTCGAGCTGAAGAACGCCGGCCTCCTCGAAAGCCGGCGCGGAGTCGGGGGCGGCTACCTCCTCGCCCGGCGGCCGGAGACGATCCGCGCAACGGAGATCGTCGAGGTGTTCGAGGGACCCGTCACTACGGCGGAACCGGAGAGGGGGGCGCGGAGGGCGGGACGAGGAGAAACTTCTCCCGCGGTGGCCCGGCTGGTCGCCGAGGCGTCCGGGGCGATGGGGGCGGTCTTCTCCCGGTGGACCCTTTCGGAACTCGTCCGGGAGGAGGACGAGGCGGCGGAGCGCCGCAGGCGCAACGTCATGTACTTCATATGAAAGAGGGAGGACGCGTGAGGCGGAAACGATCGTTCGAGACGACGGCGGTGCAGGCGGGAGTCGGGGCCGACAGGGCGTACGGGGCGGTGAGCGTGCCGATCTACCCGACGGC
>JAGGAJ010000263.1:982-2677 GCA_017889845.1 Deltaproteobacteria bacterium | reverse complement strand
CCATTTCATATTACTCCCGGGGCGGGGGGAAATGCATTGACATGCCCTTCCCCCCGTCGGTACCGTGGGGTACGAACCGAAAGGACCACGTACCGTTGAAAAAATCCGTCACCTACCGGGACGCCGGCGTCGACATCGACGAGGGGGACCGCCTCGTATCCCTGATCCGGCCGATGGTCCGCGCCACGCACAGGAAGGAAGTGCTGGGGGAAATCGGCTCCTTCGCCGGCTTCTTCCGCTTCCCGTCGCGCAAGTACCGCGACCCCGTCCTCGTGTCGGGCACCGACGGCGTGGGGACCAAGGTCAAGGTCGCGGCGATGGCCGGGAAGCTCGACACGGTGGGGATCGACCTCGTAGCGATGTGCGTAAACGACATCCTCGTCCACGGGGCCGAGCCCCTCTTCTTTCTCGACTACTACGCCACGGGGAGGCTCTCGGCAAGCGACGGCGCGCGCGTGATCTCCGGAGTGGCGGAAGGGTGCCGCCAGGCGGGGTGCGCCCTCCTGGGCGGGGAGACGGCCGAGATGCCGTCGGTCTACGCCCGCGGGGAGTTCGACCTCGCGGGCTTCGCCGTGGGCGCAGTGGAGCGCCGCGGCATCGTCGACGGCAGGGGCGTCCGGCCCGGCGACGCCCTCGTGGGGCTTCCCTCCTCGGGCCTGCACAGCAACGGCTACTCCCTCGCCCGGAAGGTCGTTTTCGGAATCCTCGGGAAACGGATCCACCAGCGGGTGCCCGAATGGGGTGCCACGGCGGCGGAGGAACTGCTCCGCCCGACGAGGATCTACGTCAAGCCCGTGCTTTCCCTGCTCCGGAAGTCGCGCATCCTGGGCATGGCGCACATAACGGGCGGCGGGATCACGGGGAACCTCCCCCGCTCCCTGCCGCGGGGGGTAACGGCCGCGATCGACCGCTCCTCCTGGGAGATACCTCCGGTGTTCCGGACGATCTGCCGGGCTGCCAGGCTCCCGGAAGGGGAAGCGTTCCGGACCTTCAACATGGGGATCGGGATGATCCTCGTGGTCCGGCCGAATGCCGCGGACCGGTCGGTGACGCACTTCCGCAGGGCGGGGATTCCCGCCGTCGTGATCGGCGAGATCCGGAAGGGGCGCGGGGCATCCCGCGTCGCCTACGTGGGAGGGTAGCGATGGGCGACCAGCACGTCATTGCCGTGCTCGTGTCGGGAAGCGGTTCGAACCTGCAGGCGATCATCGACGCCTCCGAACGGGGCGAGATCCCTTGCCGCGTGGGGGTCGTCCTCAGCAACAAGGCCGACGCCTACGGGCTGGTCCGCGCGCGCAACCACGGCATTCCCACCGACGTGGTGGACCATCGCGCCTTCGAGAGCCGCGAGGCGTTCGACGCGCGCCTGGTGGAGGTCATCCGGGCTTCGGGCGCGGAGCTCGTCTGCCTCGCCGGGTTCATGCGGGTGGTGACGCCGGTGTTCCTCCGCGCGTTCCCCCACCGGATCCTCAACATCCACCCGGCCCTGCTCCCGTCGTTCCCGGGGACGCACGGGGCGCGGCAGGCCCTGCGGTACGGCGTGCGCTTCTCGGGGTGCACGGTCCACTTCCTCGACGAGGGGGTGGACACGGGGCCGGTCATCGTGCAGGCGGTGGTGCCGGTGTACGAGGACGACACGGAGGAAACGCTTGCGGCGAGGATCCTCACGGAGGAGCACCGGATCTACCCGATGGC
>JAGGAJ010000263.1:0-946 GCA_017889845.1 Deltaproteobacteria bacterium | reverse complement strand
CACGAGAGGGACCGGGAAGATCCCCGGGTTTTCGCACCGGAACCCAGATGCCTGATCTAGGGCTCCCAGCGCAGCAGCAGCCGGTACCCCCAGTATTTCCACCCTTCCAGGAAATACCGCCTCACCGTCCGCCAGGCGGCCCCCGCGGAACCCCACCGATCCGACCGGACGGGCCGGGCGTACAGCGCGACGCGCGGGGGGAGGACTTTCCGGAACGCGATCCAGGCCCGGGGGACGTGGTAATCCGAGGTGACAAGGATAACCGAGGAGAAATTCCGCTCCTCCACGGCGGTCCTCGCCGAGAAGGCGTTCTCCAGGGTGTTCTCCGACCACCCTTCCGCGTGGACACGGGACCGGACCGCGGGGGGCAGGGAGGACGCCGGGGGGACCAGCCGGGTCAGCGGCACGTCCCGACCCGCCCCGAGGATGTAGAACTCCGCGGCCGCCCCGGAGGACCACGCCCGGTACCCCTCCGGGATGCGCCCCTCTCCGCCCGAAAGGACCATCAGCGCGTCCGCAGGGCGGGGCGGGGGTCCCGGGTAGCCCTGGCCGAGGATGTGGGGCACCGCGGGAGGCAAAAACAGCAGGGCCAGCGCCGCCAGGACGGCGGGGAGCCGGCGCCGTCTCCCGGGCCGGCCGCCGGAAGACTTGGGGGGTTGTCTTTTCACTTCGCTCGTGGTATCAAGTTATGTTTCCATCCACGGAGGATGCCATGGCCAAGTGCGCGATCTGCGGCAAGGGCCCGAGCTTCGGGCACAACGTTTCCCACGCGAACAACAAGACGGCGAAGGTGTGGCGGCCGAACATCCAGCGCGTGAAGACGATCCAGGGCGGGACCGTCCGCCACCTCCGCGTCTGCACGCAGTGCATCAAGTCCGGCCGGGTCGTGAAGTCCGTCTGAGTCACCCGGCCGCCGCGACCGCCTCGATCTCCACCCTCGCCCCCG
>JAGGAJ010000056.1 GCA_017889845.1 Deltaproteobacteria bacterium | reverse complement strand
GGGGGGAGGTCCCCCTCGACGACGTGGAGGTCGGTGCGGCAGATCCCGCAGGCGCGCACCCGGACCCGGATCTCCCCCGGGCCGGGCGGGGGAAGGGCCACCTCCCGGATGGAGAGCGGGGAGGTCTCGATCGGCGCGCTGGCGTCGAGGACGGCTGCCCTCATCCGTCAGATGGTGTACTGGGACGGGTCGAGGATCTCGAAACCCGCCTCCTCGATGGCCTTCTTGATCGGCGCCACGTTCAGGGCGGCGATCCGGAAGAAGTTCGCCCTCTTTCCCTCGACCACGTGGCCGGTGGCCAGCACGCTGGTGATATTCACGTGGAACGAGCTGATGATCCCCACCAGTTGCGCGAGGGTCCCCGGGCGGTCGGGGACGACCACCTCCAGCCGGGAGCTCACCTCCCCGACGCCGAGGACGTCGATGAACGCCTCCAGCACGTTCATCCGCGTGATGATCCCCGCCACCTTCCCCTCCGCATCCACCACGGGCAGGGCGTTCACGTTGAAGTCGTGGAGCAGGACGATGGCGTCCTCGAGCGTGTCGGTCAGGGTGGCGGTGACGACCTTGCGGGTCATCACCTTCCCGACCGGCGTGTTCTTGAGGAACTTCTCCGCCTCCTCCGCGGTGAATCCCGGAACCAGCCCCGCGGGGAGAACGGCGCCGCGTATGTCGCGGTCGGAGAGGATCCCCACCAGCTTCCCGTCCTCCGTGGTCACCGGGATCTGCCGGACGTTGTGCCCCCGCATCTGCTCCCGGGCCTCCGCAAGGGACGCCGAGGGGGTCACGGTCACGATGGGCTTCTGCATTCTTCGGGAAACGAACATGTGGTCAGCCTCCGTACACCGGGGTCACTCCTCGAGGAGTTCCCGGACGTGGATTTCTATGCAGGACGTCAGCGAGGAGATCTCGTACCCCCCCTCGAGGAGGGACACCACCTTCCCGCCGCAATACGCGTTTGCCAGCTCGACGACGTGCCGCGTCATGAACCGGAATCCCTCGTCGGAGAGCTGGATGTCGGCGAGGGGGTCGTCCCGGTGGGCGTCGAAGCCGGCCGAAACCAGGATGATCTCCGGCCGGAACCGCTCCACCGCCGGCTCGAGCTGCTGCTCGAACATCGCGCGGTACTCGTCGTCCCCCGCCCCCGGCGCCATCGGGGCGTTGAGGGTCGTCCCCTCGCCGGCGCCCTTCCCGACCTCCCACCGGCGGCCGGTGCCGGGGTACAGGAACGTGGGGTGTTCGTGGATGCTGAAGAAGAAGACCGACGGGTCCTCCAGGAAGATGTTCTGCGTGCCGTTGCCGTGGTGGACGTCCCAGTCGACGATGAGGACCTTCCCGATGCCGTGCCGGGCCTGGAGGTACCGCGCCGCCACGGCGACGTTGTTGAGGAGGCAGAACCCCATCCCCACGTCCCGTCCCGCGTGGTGCCCCGGCGGACGGATGGCGCAGAAGGCGCGGTCCGCCGCCCCTTCCGCGACCGCCTTCGCCCCCGCGATCGCGCCTCCCGCCGAAAGGAGCGCGATGTTGTACGAGTGCCGGTTGAGGTAGGTGTCCTCCATGTCGAGGGTCATGTCCCCGCGGCGGCAAGCCTGCTCCACCTTGTTCAGGTACTCCCGGGCGTGGACCGAGAGGATTTCCGCGTCGTCGGGGTAGTCCACCTCCACCGGGATCATTTTTCCCTCGAGGCCCGTCGATTTCAGATGGTCCGTGATGGCGACCAGTCGCTCGGGGGACTCCGGGTGCTCGAACGGCGGCGTGTGGAGGAGATAGTCGGGGTGATAGCAGAAAGCGAGTCGTTTCATGGGCATGCCCCCGTCACTATATCAGATATAGTGGATCCCATGGGCAGCGCATGGGGATGGCCCGCCGCCGCGCTGGGATTGTCCGTCGTCGCCATGGCGGTGACGGGTATCCGGTCCTCCCTCCTGATCCTCGGGGAGGAGGGATTGTCGGCGGCGGCGGAAAAGGGGGACCCTGCCGCGGGGAAGATCCTCGCCGCGACCCGGGACCCCTCGCTGTGCTACCCGTTCTCGCTCTGGGTCGCCGCCGCGCTCCTGAAGGTCGCCTCCGCCCTCGCCGCGGGGGCCGCGGCGGTATCGCTCGTGCGGGATATCCCCGGGTGGGCCGGCCCGGCCGTCGCCGTCGCCTGGCTCGCGGCGTACCTGCTCTTCGCCTTCCTGCTCGAGAACGTCGCCACCCGCCAGGGGCTCGTCCGGCCCGGAAACGTCCTCCGGGGAGGGGCGCTGGCCCTGCGGGTCCTCCAGGCGTCGGCCCTCCCCGCATCCCTCGCCGGGCGGGCCGGCCGCGCCCTCTTCCCCGGGCGTTTCTCCCCGGAGGCCCTCATGGACATCCGGTTCGGTTCGGAGGAGGGGATCCTCACGGTCATCGAGGAGGGGGCGGAGCATGGAACGATCGATCCCACAGAGGAGAAGATGATCGAGGGGATCCTCCGCTTCGGCGAGACCACCGTGTCGGAGGAGATGACGCCGCGCCCGCGGGTGATCTTCCTCCGGCAGGGTGCGCCGCTGCCCGAGGTGATCCGGGTCGTGGGGGAGGCGGGTTTCTCCCGGTACCCCGTCCTGTCCGCCGGGGGGGAGGAAGTGGTCGGCATCCTGCCCGCGCGGGCGCTGTTCCGGGCGGGTGAGGGCACTCCGTGGGACCGGTTCCTCGAGAAGCCCGTCTATGTCCCCGAGTCCATGAACGTGGCGGACCTCTTCGGGCGGTTCCGCCGGCTGCGGCTGCACATGGCGGTGGTGATCGACGAGCACGGGATGCTGTGCGGCGTCATCACCATGCACGACCTGCTGGAGAAGATCGTGGGGCGGCTCGCGGGGGGGGCCGGGGCGGGGGAGGTTCCCACGTGGGAGAAGGACGGCGCGCTCTCCGTCCCCGCGGCGACCCCCGTCCGGGTGCTCCGGGACGAGTACGGAATCGACGTACCGCTGGATGCCGCCTACGAGACCGCCGGGGGATACGCGATGGACTGCCTGCAGGAGGTCCCGGAGGGCCGCGTGACCTTCCGCGCGCACGGCTACCGGGTGACGGTTTCGGAAACGGAGGGGTACCGGATCCTCCGGCTCCGGTTCGAGAAGCTCCCGCCTACCGGAACGCCGTGATCTCCTCCGCCGGCTTGCGGGGCGGTTTCGGGTGGGTGTCGTCCGGCTTCCCCAGGGCGATGATCGCGAGCAACTCCTCGGGGTGGCGCACCGAGAGGGCCGACTCCAGCTCCGGCTTGGCGATCAGGGAACCCGTCATCCAGCAGGTGCCGTACCCCATCGCGTAGGCGGCCAGCAGGAACTGCGCGATCCCGGCGGAAATGCCCTGCAGCCCGGGGTTGACCTGGAACCGGCGGATCTTGTGCCGCGCGGGGTCCTTCTCCCGCAGCGCCTTGTCGGTAATCGACTCGTAGGGAGCCCCCACGACGCAGACCGCGGCGGGAGCGAAGGCGAACAGGTTGTGACTGGTGGCCTTGTCCTTCCCGGCCTCCCTTCCCGTCACGCGCGCGACGATCTCGTCCACGATCCCCCGCATCCGTGCGAGGGTTTCCTTTTCCTGGACGACGATGAACCGGAAGTTCTGTGCGTTCCCTGCGGTGGGCGCCCACGAGGCGGCCTCCACCATCCGCAGGATGTGCTCCCGGGGGACCGCGTCTTTCCGGAACTTGCGGATGCTCTGCCGGCCCTTCATCGCCTCGAAGACGTCCATCCGATCCCTCCTGTCCGATCCATGGTGTATTCCGCGTTCACGGCGCGATCAGCAGCAACTCTGCCTGGAGCTCCTTTTCCCGCACGTGGGAGAACAGGCGCTCCTCCGGTGCCTTGCCCCTCGCTGCGGCCTTCCGCAACGTCTCCGCGGAAGTCTTCCCCCCCGTGATGACGACCAGCGAGGAGGAGGGGAGATCGGCGGCTGCCGCCGCGAGCTGCGAAACCAGCTCGGCCCCCAGTTCCGTGAGGCCCCCACCCCGGTCCCTCACGACGAGTTTTTCGGGGACGGCGACCCGCAGCGCCGGGCCCATCGGGGAAACCGACACCTCGCGGGAGAGCTTCCCCAGACTCACGGACAGGGCCGAAAGCCGCTCGTCCCTTCGGGTCGCGGCCTCGCTGCGCTCCTCCTGGAGCCGCTCCAGGCGGCCGGCGAGGATGTCCCGCTCGCGACTCTCCGGTTCGCGCGCCGCGGCCTCCTGCCTCAGCCGCTCCAGCTCCCGCTCGTCCCGCTCGGCGCGTGCGGAGAGCTCCTGGAGCCTCCTCCCCGTCGCCTTCTCGTTCTCCAGCAGTTCGTCGATGAACCGCTCCCGGGTGTCCCGGCTTCCCTCGTACGTCTGGCGGGCTGCCGCGAGGTCCTCCGAGAGACGCTTCATGGACTCGTCCTTCTCCGCCAGCCGGGCAGACAGGGCCGCCTCGGTTTCCTTGCCGGCGGCGACCTGCTTCGCGAGGGCCGCGTTCTCCTCCGCGAGCTTCCCCTTGTCGCGGCTGAGCGATGCCATGGCCTCGCGGAGGGAGTCGGCCTCCTTCGCCTTCATTTCGTACGCGGTGCCCGTCACGATGCAGCCGGGGCCGGCAAACAGCAGCACGGCGGCCGCGACGAGGGCGGCGAACCGAACAGGGGTCAACGACGGCGCTCCATGGACGGACGGTTCCCCGAAGGGCACTAAAGATTTTACTTTCCGGCACCTTTTTAATAAAGTTGAAAATAAATCCGAAAGGTCCGCGATTTTGCCGCCTCCCCCCGGCGAACTCCTCGAGAAGTTCCAGAAACTCGGCTACATCGCCGCAGACGACATGCGGGAAATCCGGAACCTCGCCGCCGCGCGCGGGATCCCCCTGCTCGAGGCCGCCATGCTCGGGAACCTGCTCCAGGCGGACGCGCGGGGCTGGATCCTCGCGGAAACGCTAGGGATACCGTTCCTCGAGATCGACCCGGCATCCGTCCCCGCCGTCCTCGCCGACCTCCTCCCGGAATCGATGGCGCGCGAAAACCTCATCGCGCCGGTTTCCCGCGAGGGGGACCGGCTGACGGTGGCCTCGTCGGACCCGTTCCGCCACAAAGTGTTCTCCGCCGTGGAGGAGAGAGCCGGCCTGTCCCTGCGCATCGTGGTGTCCCCCGTCAGGACCATCGGGCGGATTCTCGATCGGCTGTACCCCTCCCCGGAGGGTGTACCTCCCATGGACCTCGCTGGAGGCGGCATCACGCGGGAGGAGGCCGAGGAGTGGATCTCCCTCGGCGGCGGGCGGCGCGTCGCCGTGGAGGTGCTTCTCCACGCCGCGGGGCGGGGGCTTTCCGGCCTGCGGATGTACCCCGTGGGGCAGGACGCGGTGATCGAGGGGAGAGGCGGGGAAACGGCGGTCCTCCTCCTTTCCTGCCCGCTGCGCTGCCGGGAGATCCTCATCGACGCCTTCCGCGGACTCGCCGGAGTCCCCGGGAAGGGGGGCGCGGCGGCGGACCCGGTGGCGGCCGCGGTGTTCCACCTCGAGTCGGCCTCCGGAGTCACCGCATTCCGTGCAAGCTTCGTGCAGGCGCTTTCGGGGCCCGAGGTGATCGTGAAGGTCCTCACGGACCAGCGATCCGGCATTCCCCTGCAGTCGGTGGGGATGAACCAGGCCCAGTTCGAAATATCCCAGAAGGTCCTCCGGAAGGAAAGCGGTTTGTACCTCATCTCCTCGCCGGGACCCGAGGGAGTCGCGACGACGCTGTTCGCCATGCTCCGCGAGGCGTACCGGCCGGGCCGGCGGGTGGTCACGGTGGAGGAGCAGCACCGGTTCCGGAACGAGGGATACATCCAGCTGGAACGGCGTAGGGCCGAGGAGCAGTTCGCGCGCAACTGGTCCCGCCTCGCGGAATCGCTGGACCCCGACATCCTGATGATCGAACACGTTCCCGACCCCGCAGACCTCCTGGACCTGCTCCACCTGGCCCAGGCGGGCAAGCTCGTTCTCTGCGGGATCCGGCGGTTCAACTTCGACCGGACGCTGCGCACCCTCCTTACGCTGGAGGTCGACCCGTTCATCCTGGCGAACGTCATGCGCCTCGCGATGCACCAGCGGCTGGTGAAGCTGCTGTGTATCGAATGCCGTCGCCCCGTGCCCGCGAAGCCATCGCTCCGGTCGGTGGCGGAGCGGTACCGGCCGGACCTGGAGCGGATCATGGACGACGCGGCCTTTTTCCTGCCTTCGGGCTGCCCGAAGTGCCAGGGGACCGGCTATTCCGGGAAGATGGCCCTGATAGAGTTCCTCCCGTTCACGCCGGGCGTCCAGAACGCGGTGGTCTCCGATGCGGGTCTCGAGGAGAAGCTGGCGCACCTCCTCGAGGAGGATTACTACCCCGCCCTCCAGACGGTCCACGACCTCCTCCGGCGCGGGATGGTAACATACGACGAGGTCCAGCCGTTCTTCCGGTAAGCGATCGCATACTCCGGGGCAGGGGGGGGCATGAAGGAGCGGACACTCAACCGGATGTTCCTGAACCGGATCGCCGACGGCGGCGACGCGGTGCGCTACCTCGTGCCCCGGGGGGGCGGGTACTCCCCGTTCACGTACCGCCAGGCGGGGGAGGCGGCGCGGGAGATCGCACTCGGGTTGATGGCGGCGGGATTGTCCCGGGGCGACCGGGTCGCGATCCTCTCCGGCACGCGCCTGGAGTGGTGCCTCGTCGACGTCGGAGGGATCCTGGGCGGCTTCGTCACGGTGCCGATCTACCCCTCCAACCTCCCCGACCAGGTGGAGTACATCCTCGCCCATTCCCGGGCGCGGGTGGTCTTCGTCGAGGACGAACTGCAGCACAACAAGGTGGCGGGGGGCCTCCGGAAGCTCCCCGCACTGTCCCTGATTGTGTGGATGACGGGGGACCCGGAAGGGAAGACGGGGACGACCTCCCTCGATGCGCTGCGGGCCCGGGGGCGGGAGTTCGGCGCGGCGAACCCCCTCGCCCTCGACGCGCGTGCGGAGGAGATCCGGCCGGAGGACGACCTGACCATCATCTACACGTCCGGGACCACGGGTCCCCCGAAAGGGGTGGTCACCCGCCACAGCAATTACGCGTTCGTCGTGACGTCCGCCCTCGAGGCGGTCGAGGTCCCGCGGGGGTCCACCTTCCTGCAGTTCCTGCCGCTGGCCCACTCCCTCGGGCGGCTGGAGCACTTTCTCACCTTCGACGCGATGGCGGTGTCGGCCTTCGCGAGGAGCCTGCTGACGGTGGCGGAAGACCTGGGGACGGTCCGGCCCGAGATCATGGTGAGCGTTCCCAGGCTCTACGAGAAGTTCTACGCCCGGGTCCTCTCGAAGGTGGAGGAGGACGGGGGGCTGAAAAAGGCCGTCTTCCAATGGGCCCTGGGCGTGGGACGGGAAGCGTCCCGCCGCAGGCAACGGGGCGAGGAGGTCGGGGGAGTCCTCGCGTGGAAGAACGCCGTCGCCGACCGCCTGGTGTTCCGCAAGATCCGGGAACGGATGGGCGGCCGCCTCCGGTTCTTCATCTCCGGAGGCGCGCCCCTCGCCCGGGAGATCGCCGAGTTCCTCCACGCACTGGGGGTGCTCATCCTCGAAGGGTACGGCCTCACGGAAACCTCCACGGTCACCACCGTCAACCGCCTCGCGCGGTACAAGTTCGGCACCGTCGGGAAGGCCCTCCCCGGCGCGGATATCCGGATCGCCCCGGACGGGGAGATCCTCGTCCGCGGGCCGCACATCTTCCGGGAATATTTCAACGACCCTGCCGCCACCCGCGAGGCGATCGACGCGGAGGGGTGGCTCCACACGGGGGACATCGGGGTCCTCGACGCGGAGGGATTCCTCCGGATCACGGACCGGAAGAAGGACATCCTCGTTACCTCCGGGGGAAAGAACATCGCCCCGCAGAACGTGGAGAACCTGCTGAAGAACGACCGGTGCGTCAGCCAGGCCTTCGTGTACGGAGACCGGAGGAAGTACCTCACGGCGCTCATCACGCTGTCGCCGGAGGAGATCGTCGCGTGGGCCGCGCAGAAGAGGCTGGCGGAGCGGGACGTGGAGGCGCTGGCGAGACACCCCGAGGTCGAAAAGCTGATCCGGGGGATCGTCGAGGAGGTCAACCGGGGGCTTGCCTCCTTCGAGCAGGTCAAGAAGTTCGTCGTGCTGGGGAAGGACTTCTCGCAGGAGACGGGCGAACTGACGCCCACACTGAAGGTGCGGCGGAAGGTCGTGGTCGAAAAGTACGGGGGGCTGCTGGACGCCCTCTACGAGAAAGACTGACCGGACCCGTTGCCCAGGTCGATCTATGAAATCAACGGCATGCCGGAGGCGGAGCGCAGGGCGCTCCTGTCGCTGCTGATCCCGCAGCGCCTCCTCGCGCTGTTCTCCATCGACCCGGCAACGCTGCGCAACCCGGCCGGGCAGGAGTGCGTTCGGATCACCTGCCCCGACGGGATGCCCTTCTTCCAGATCGACGTGCGGCGGGACACGGGGGACCGGGACGCGTCCTACTTCCTCGACGTGTCGACCACGCCCTTCGGGCAGATGGAGATCTCGTTCATCATCGTCAACGACCCCGACGGGGAGCGGTACGGCATCGACCGGGACGAGCACGGCCACGAGACGTACTTCGGGACCGCCCGCCGGAACATCCCGGAGGAGATCCGGGCGATGGAGGCGGGGCTGGCGCCGGGACAGGTGCGCCGCGGGCTCCGGATGATGCACGACATGGTGGCGTGCTGGGACGCCTTCTTCGACCGGGCGGGGTACCGGTTCTACTTTCTCGAGGCGTTGGGGTACAACAGCGCGATACTGTACGAGCGGGCCGGGTTCGAGTACGTGAAGGGGAAGGAGACGATGCGCTGGATCGACCGGGAATTCCGCCCGGGCGGGGAACTGCACGCCCGGCTCGACGGGAGCACCCCGTTCCGGAGGGTCGGGCAGGAGCGCACCGTGCGGGGCCGTTCGTGGGCGATCCACGACGGCGTGCTGGGGGAGCCGTGGGACAGCCCCAAGATGTACAAGACCGTCGGGGTGAACGCCGGCGTCTCCACGTTCACCGGGGAGGGGTACTGATGCGGAACCGGCTGCTGCCGGCGCTGGCGCTCGCCGCCTTGCTCCCGGCGTTTCCGGGTGCCGCCCAGGAAGGCGGGGAGCCGCCGCAGATCTTCCTCGAGAGGAAGGTCTACTCCCACACGTCGGGGGGCAGGCGGAGCTTTTACGAGACGTACACGGTGGAGAAGGGGGACACGCTCTGGAAGATCCTGGAGCGGAAGGCCCCCCTGACCCCCGAGCGGTTCTCGCGGCAGCTGGAGGAGTTCCGCCGGGTCAACCCCTCCGTCAAGGACCCTTCCCGGCTCGCCGCGGGACAGAAGGTGCTCATCCCTTCCGCCGCGGAAGGAACAGCGGACAGCGGGAGGATTGCGTCCCACACCGTGAAGAAGGGGGATACCCTCACGGGAATCCTCGCCTCGCGCGGCGTCCCGACCGGGGAGCGGCCGAAGTACCTCGCCGCGGTGCGGGAGGTCAACCCTTCCGTGCGGGACGTGAACCGGATCTACGCGGGCCGGACGCTGCGCATTCCGACGGAGAGGTACTTCGGGGAGGCGGAGAAGGCGCCGGAGGAGCCGGTCGAAACGCCGGCCCTGGCCGCGGCGGTACCGCCCCCTGCGGAGGAAAAGGCAGCGGCGGAGCTCCCTCCCGCCGCCCCGCTGACGCGGGACGTGGCTCCGTCCGCCGGGGAGGAGGGGGCGGCCGGGGCGAAGCCCGTGGCCGAGTTCGTCCAGCCTGCGTCCCCGGCCCCGGACGCGCCGGTCGTGGAGACGGGAAGGAAGGGGGTGGAACCGGACGTCGTGACCCCGCCGGGGCGATCCCCCTACCGGGGGCTGCTCTCGGACCTCTTTAACGCGCTCGGGGAGAAGTGGGTGGAGAGGGGCACGATGTTCCTGCCCATCCCCTCCGGCGGGGAAGTGGTGATCCGCCTGGAGGATTTCCCCGTCGTCCGGTTCTCGGGGGGCGCCGAGGCGCTCCTGGACTTCCGCGGGGGGCTTCCGCAGCGGGTCCGGGCGGCCATCACCGGGACCTGGCCGCACGTCCGGGTCGTGTCGCTTTCCGGCGCGGCGGACGCGGGAGACATGATCGACCGGATCCTGCAGGCGTCGGGGTACCACTCCTTCAAGGAAGGGATTTCCCTGCCGGTCGTCATCGGGGAGACGGTCTCCGTCTCCATCCCTGCCCGGTGGATCGTCCAGCGCACCGACCAGAGCCTGCTCTCCGGCGATCTCGCGCTGGTCAAGGAGGTTCCGGAGAGGCCGGGTGAGGAACTGCTCGCAGTACTGCGGTACGCCCGGTGGGTCGGGATCCGCGTGTTGCCGTATGCGGTGGACCCGAACACCATGGAGGGATTCCTCGTCGGCCTGGAAGAGGAAGGAGCGGTCGCAACGCCGGTGGCCCTTGCGGTCCCTGCGGCTGGCGGGCTCCCTGCGGTGGATTTCGGCCTGTCCTTCCTGGGGAT
>JAGGAJ010000055.1 GCA_017889845.1 Deltaproteobacteria bacterium | reverse complement strand
GATACCTCCGGCGCCTCGCCGGTCTCCACATACCAGACGAATCCCCGGACGGGGACCCCCCAGGCTTCCGACAGGATCCCCATGTATTCCCGGACCTGCGCGAAGTGGCTCTCCTCGAGCTCCGGCTCCCGCCTCCCGGTCTTGTAGTCCACCACCCAGTGCTCCCCCGCGGCTCCCCCCGTCCGGACGACGAGGTCGGCCCGGTCTTCCGCGGACGTCCCGGACCGGAACCGCAGCAGGGGGAATTCCGCGCCGACCAGGCGGCACCCGGCCAACCGGCGGAAGAACTCCGACCCCCGGACGGCGGCCGCGATCCCGTCCCAGCGGCGTTCCTCCCCCTCCCCCCACGCGACCGGAGGCGGCGCGCCGGGGGGCGGCCACGGCGAAACGACGGGCGGGTACGCCTCCAGGGCCCGGTGGACTTTTTCCCCGAACCGCTTCCCCCGCGAACGCTCGTACAGATCCGCGAGGGGCACCGGCTCCGCCGGCGGAGGGATCGCCGGGGCGTCGCGCGTCCCGTCCTCCGGCGGGACCGGCGGGACCGCGGCGCGGGGGACGGCCGCGTGCGCCTCCGCGGGAAGCGGCGCGGAGACGGGAACGACCAGCAACTCCCCGCCGAAGGGCCCCCCGTCGCCGGGCGTTCCGATCGACAGCCGCACTCCGCGCAACCCGGTGACGATGCACTCCCCCTCCCCCGCGGATGGCGCGCCGGCGATCCCGTCCCGCAGCGCGTCCAGCAGGTACGACCCCGCGCCCCTGCCCCCCTCGACGATGCAGAGCCGGTCGCGCGCACGGGTCGCGGCGACGTAGAGGAGCCGGCGCTCCTCCGCCACCATCTTCTCCCGCTCCCACTCCTCGAACGCCACGGCGCGTCCCGCCCCGGGCACCTGCCGGAAGGCCGACCAGGTGCGGAACCCGGGGAATATCACCGCCGAGATCCCGTGGACGCGGTCCGCCCGCAACCCCTCGACCCCCTTCCTCCCGCCCCGGGAAACCCCGCCGAGGATCACCACCGGGAACTCGAGCCCCTTCGCCGCGTGGATCGTGGAGATGCGGACGGCGTCCTCCCCCTCCTCGAAGTCGGGCACCTCGTCCTCCTCGCGCCCCTCGGCGGCCTTGCGCCGGACCTCCGCGAGGAAGAGCTTGAGGGAGCCGGCGCCTCCCCATTCGAACGCCCGGGAGAGTCCCGCCGCCTTCGAAAGGTTCTGGAGGATCCGCTCCCCCCCGGGAAGCCGCGACGCGACGAAATCCACCGCCGTCTCCCGGTACAGTTCCGCGAGGAGGTCCGGCAGGGACGACCGCTCGCGCCGCGCGGAGAGGCGGTCGAGGAGGGCCGCGGCGTCCCGCGCCCTCGCCGGGACGGCGGAAGGGTCATCCCCGTGCAGCGGGAGGATCTCCCCGTCCGTCAGCCCGAAGAAGATCGTCTTGAGGGCCGCGTGGCGCGCCGACCGGTCCGCCGGGACGTCGACGGCGGAGAGGACCATCCGGAGGTCCTGGATCTCCTGCCGCAGGAAGAACCCCTTCCGCGACGGGACCACGTATGGGATGCCCGCGGCCGAAAAGGCCCGGCGGTACCCGGAGAGCAACTCCCCCGACGCGTCGGACCGGTAGAGTATGGCGATGTCGCGGAACGCCGCGGGGCGCCCGGCCCCGTCGGACCCCCGGACGTTCACGACGCCCGCGACCTTGCGCACCAGGGCGCAGAGGAACTCCGCCTCGTCCGCGTCGCGTTCGAGGCGGTAGAGCGTGACGGGATGCCCCTCCCCGGGGTCGTCCCTGTACGGGGCGACGGGCGCGTAACCGGGCTGGAAATCCTCCCCGCCCGCGAGGACCCGGGAGAACAGCGCGTTCAGCGTCCCCAGCAGGTCCGGGCGGCTCCGGAAATTGCGCGCGAGGGGGACCTCCTCCCCGCCGGCGCCCACCAGTTCCTCGCGGAACTTCCGGTACACCTGGATGTCCGCCCGCCGGAACCCGTAGATCGACTGCTTCGGGTCCCCCACGACGAAGAGGCGACCCGGTGCGCCGTCGGCCGACAGGGACCGAAGGACCTGCGCCTGCAGCGGATCGGTGTCCTGGAACTCGTCCACGAAAATGAACCGGAACCGTCCGGCGAGGCGTCGCGCGACCCGGGGGTCCGCCGCGAGAAGGTCGCTCGCCCGCAGCAGCAGATCCATGAAGTCCAGGCCGCTCCCCTTCGCCGCCTCGTACCCGGCGAGGGCTTCCGCCGCCCGGGCCACGAGGAATCGCGCCGCCGCGTCCCCCCCGGGGACCTCCTCCAGGCGCCGGAACAGCCGAAGAAGCCCGTCCCGTACCTCGGAAAGGGGCCGGCCCCCGTCCGGGCGGGGAAACTTCTTCCTGCTCTGCGCTTTCCGCAAATCCAGGGAGAAGGCCGCGATCCCATCCCCCGCCCGCGCCGCGGCTGCGGCCAGGTCCCCGCGGAGAACCGCCTGCCATGCCGGCTCGAGGACTCCTTGGGCCTCCCGGAACGCCCCCGCCGCCGGTTCTTCTGCCGTCGCGGCGATCCCCGCGACGAAGGCGCGGAAATATTCCACGTCGGGGGCGTGCTCGCGGTCCAGGAATCCGAGGAAATCCGCCGGGGAGCCGAAATCCGGCGCGGGTCCCCGCAGGAGGTCCCGCTGGGAGAGGCACAGGCGGCGGATCACCCCCCACGCCTTGCCGGGGTCCGGGAGGCGGGAGAGGATCCGCTCCCACTCCGGGCGGACCTCCGCCCCGCCGAACTCCCTCTTGAGGAACTGCCGGAACGCCGCGTCCCACGCGTCCGCCGCCTCCCCCTCCGGCAGCACGGGGAATACCGGGTCCACCCCCGCCTCGGCGGGGAAGGAGCGGAGCACGCGGGCGCAGAAGGAGTGGAACGTGGTCACCGACAGCCTCCCCGCGGCGTCGACCATCTCCTCCACGCGCCGCCGCAGCGCCCCCGGTTCGGCGTAGACCTCCCCGGGGACGCGGACGAGCGGATTCCACGCCGCCGCCCGGAGCGAGACGACCGCCGGGTCGTCCGTCTCCTGCGCCGCAGCGAAGAGGCGCTCCCACCCTCCCGTCACCCGGGCCTTCATCTCCGCCGCCGCCTTGTCCGTGAAGGTCAGGAGGAGCACCTCGTCCGGCAGGAGGTCCGGCCGGGCGAGAAACAGGTTGGTGACCCGGGCCACCAGCGTTGCCGTCTTCCCCGTCCCCGCGGAGGCGTCGACGGAGAGGTTCCGCCCGAACTCGAATGCCGCCCGTTCGCGGCTTTCCTTCACGGGTCAGCCTTTTCCCGGCCGATGGACGGCCACCGGCCGCAGGGCAGGGTCCTCCGCCACCCGCACGGCCACGGCGCCGGGGTCGGACTCGGACCCGTCGTACGCCGGGGAGACGCGGCAATGGTCCTTGCAGGGGCACGCGTCGCAGTAGCGGGGCGCCGTCTGCCCCGCGAAGGTGAAGCGGTGGTGCGGCAGCGGGGGGAAGACGCCGGCGGATTCGATGGAAAGCCACCCGGCGACGGCGACGGCCCACTCCCCGCGGACCTCCTCCCACGACGGCGCCTCCTCGACCGAGAGGCCGTTCCGGAGGAAGTAGAACGCGGCGGAGAGAACCGGGGGCGAGGGCGACAGAGTCGCCGCCCACGCGAGGTACACGGGGACCTGGTGGGAGAGGCCGTTCCGGATCCACTCCGCCGGCGCGCCGCCCCGTTTCGGATCGGCGTACTTGTAGTCCACCACCCTCGCTTCCCCGGCGGGGCCCCGGTCGATGCGGTCCACGCGCCCGCGGAGCGCGGGCAGGGGAGGGGCGGCCGGCAGGGAGAAGGACGCCTCCACCCCGGATACCCTCCACCCCTGCCGCGCGGCCTCCCGATCCCGCTCCCATTCGACGAGGCGGGCGACGTCCCGCTCCACGACCCGGCACTGGATCCGGTACAGTCCGGGCAACCCCGTCGGATTCTCCCGGGAAAAACGGGCCACGGCACGGCGCGCGGCGACGGCCGCGTCGCCCCACCCTTTCCCTTCCGCGGCGTCCCGTCCCAGGCGGTGGAGGATGTCGTGGGCGATCGCCCCCATGTCGGCGGGGGTGAGGAACAACGCCTCCTCCGGTTCTTCCGGAGGCTCGAGGGAGAGGTGGCGAAGCAGGAAGTAGCGGTACGGGCAACGGGCGAGCTCCTCCAGGGAGGACGCGCTGTGGGCCGCGGGAGCCCGGACCCGGACGGCCGGACCCGGGAAGATCCCCTCCCCCCTCGAACGGGCGGCCCACGCGGCCAGGACGCCGCGGACCCTCCCCCACGGAATTCCCTCCGCGTCGGCCGGCGCGTCGCCCGCCCTCCACGCCGCGAGGGCCGCCTCCCGCCGGCTGAACGGACCATCCCCCGCGAGAGCCCCGAAGGGGGAGCGGGGAAGGCGTTCCGCGACGGCGCCGGAAGCCGCCTCCCACTCCTCCGAGAACACGGACGGGCCGGCGAACCGCGAGAGGAGGTGCAGCAGGTACCGGGACGGCCGCCGCGCGCGCCCCCCCTCCTCCGCGCGGGGCACGGAGAACGCGATCCCCTGCCGCACGGAGGCGGCGGGCAGGGAGAACAGGAGCTTCTCCTCGGCGGCGTTCCGCCGCCGCAGCGACAACGCGTCCGGAAGGTCCGCCTGCCGGACGACGCGGTTCAGCTCGTCCCGGTCCTCGTCGGGAAGAAGAGGGTCCTCCTCGAGTTGCGCGGGCACCGCGTCCTCGTTCACGGAAAGGACCAGGGCGCGGTCCCCCGTGACGCCCCGCATCGCGAAGGCGTCCCCGAAGACCACGGCGCCGGGGGCCCGCATCCCCCCCCGCTCCCCGACGAAGAGCCGCTGCGCGGAGAGGAGGGAGGAAAACCACTCCATCCCCTCCCGGAATCCGGGCCACGGCGCCTCGCGGTCCGGGATCCCCTCGAGATCGGAGAGGACCGCGAGCAGCGCCTCGACGGCGCGCCGGTCCCGTTCCCCCTCGGGAGTGCCGTCCAGGACCACGCGGAACTCCCGTACCAGCAGCTCCCGCACCGCGCGGGCCAGGCCGGCGTACCCCTGCGCACCCGCGAGGACGCGCAGGGACGCCCGCAACGCGCGCACCTCCGCCGACAGCAGGGCGAGCTGCTCCCGGCGCCCGTCCCGGTCCTGCCCCTCGCCGTCCTCCCCGCGCCGCCTCCGGGGCGCGCGGGAGAGCCGCGTCTCCCAGTCCGCGCCGGAGACGACCATCCGCTCCTTCGATAGGAGGTCCCACAGGTCGGGGCGCGGGGAGATCCCTCCGCGGTCCGCCGCGAGGCGACGGTACGGCGAGGAGAGGACGTCCATCACCTTCCGCCGGGGGAAGTCGTCCCGCGCCACCTCCAGCATCCGGAGGAGGAGGCGAACGGGAGGCACGGAGGAAAGCGGGACGTCGAGACGCCCGGCCGTCCGGACGCCGTATTCCGCCGCGGCCCGCTCCCACTCCGCGAGCGTCTCCGGCGTGACGCTGCGCGCCACGACGAACACCGGGGCTCCGGGGAATTCGTCGAGCCAGCGACGCACGCGCCGGGCGGCAAGGCGCGTTTCGCCCTCCGCATGGGGGGCGGAGAGGACGGGGAACGGCACCCTGCAAGGTTCCGGCGGGGCCTCCGGGGCGAAGATCCGCCCCCGCACCGCGGCCACGTCCGTGGAAGGGAAGTCGTCGAGCAGCTCCACGTTCCCCTCGAACGCGGCCTTCAGGCGGTCCCAGACGCGGGCCGCGTACAGGAACGACGGGGAAAGGTTTCCGCCGGGATCGAAGGTCCCGGGGAAATAGACCTCCTCCAGCAGGCCGCTCGACAGGAGCCGGTCCACGAGGGTCCACTGCAGGCGGGTGAAATCGTAGAAGCCGTACAGCGTCACGCGGAACGGATAGCCGGGCTGTTCGAACCCCGCCACCGCCTCCTGGAAGATGCGCCGGCGGGTCATCCCGCCCATTGCCCGGACTTTCCGGACCACGGCGGCCCTCAGCCGCCTCCACTCCGCCCACCGGTTCGCCCTGCGGTCGTCCCCCCGCTCCCTGGCCGCGCTTTCCGCCGCGGAAAGCTCCGCGTCCCCCACCCACCCCTCCTCCAGGTCCGAAAGGGTCCGTGAAAGGGCGGGGACGAAGCCCGGCGTGGCGGCGATACCCGCGAAGTCCCCTCGCCCCGCGGCGTACGCCTCGCGCGCCGTGGCGAGCACCGCCGCAGCCATCCGCGCGGGAGGGAGCTCCGCCGGGAAGATCCCCCGGTGGGCAAGGAGCCGCAGGGCGAAATCGTAGAGCGTCATCACGGAGACGCCGGCGAGAGCTCCGTCTCCGGAAGCGGCGACGCGTTTCAGGAGGTGCTCCCGCAGTTCGTTCGAAGGGACGAGGAGGACGTGCTCCCGCCCGGAATCGCGGCCGGCGCGCCCGAAGAAGGCCGCGATCACCCTGTCCTCGAGGGCGGGGAAAGGACCCGCGTACAGGCGGGATACGGAAGGCGGGGAGGCGTCGCGCATCGCCCGTTCATTGTACCCGGCCTTGTAATCGCTGGGGTCGCGTCGGAAAATAGGGTGGGAGGGACGCGATGACGACGTTCCCGAAGGAACTCACCCGGGCCCGGTTCGGCCGCGTGGCGGAGAAATACCGGAAGAGCGCCGACCACGCCGACCTGGAGGACCTCGACCTCCTCTTCTCGGGCCTGGACCTCGCGGCGGGCCTGCGGGTCCTGGACGTGGCGACCGGCGGGGGGCACACCGCCGCCGCGCTGTCCGGCCATGCAGCCCGGGTCGTCGCCTCGGACCTCACGCCGGCGATGCTGTCGGAGGCGCGGAAGCTCGTCGCCGCAAGGGGAGCCGCGAACGTTTCCTTCTGCGCCGCCGACGCCGAGGCGCTCCCCTTTGCGGACGGGGCGTTCGACCGGGTGACGTGCCGCATCGCCCCGCACCATTTCCCCGAGGTGCGCGCCGCCGTGTCGGAGATGGCACGCGTGACGAAAGCGGGAGGGCGCATCGGCATCATCGACAGCGTCGTCCCGGGGGTGCCATCCCTGGACGCCTTCCTGAACGGGATCGAGAAGGTTCGCGACCCGTCCCACGTCCGCAGCTACCGCGTCGAGGAGTGGCTGGAATTCCTCGCGGGCGCGGGACTCTCCCTCGTGCAGACCGCTTCCCTCTGGAAGATCCACCCCTTCCCGGAGTGGGTGGCCCGCACCGGCCAGCCCCCGGCGGTGCAGCGGGAGATCGAGGCGATGTTCCTCTCCGCGTTCCCCCTGGCGCAGGAGACGTACCGGATCCGCGCGGAGGGGGGCCGGGTCGTCTCCTACGCGGACGAGAAGGCCATCTTCGTCGCGAGAAAAACCGGGGCGCCGCCGGCCCCGTAGCCGCCGCCCCTCCGGGCAGGCCGCACGGACGCCCGCGCCGGCAGCGTCACCGGTGACCACATCGATGGATACCCGACCCGACGTCGTCCTCACCCGCATCTTCGTCCCCGCGATGGACTGCCCCGACGAGGAGCGGGAGGTGCGCGCCGCCCTCTCGCGCCTCCCCGAAGTGGAGTCCCTCGAGTTCCACCTCTTCTCCCGTCAGGTGTTGGCGCGACACCGGGGCGACACGGAGCCCCTCCTCTCGGCCCTCCGGCGGATCGGCATGGAGGCCCGTCCCGTCGACGAGGCGCTCCGTGCGGCGAACGTCCCCGGGCCGAACCGGGCGCACCGGAACGTCTTCCTCCTCTCCGGCGCCGCGCTCCTCCTCGGGGCGGCGCTCCGCGCGCTCCTCCCCGGCGAGCCGCTGGGCCGTCTTCCCTTCCTCGCGGCGGTCCTTCTCGGAGGGGCCCCCGTGGCGATCCGCGGGGCGCGGGAGGCGCGCAACCGCTCCCTCGGGATGAACGCCCTGATGACGATCTCCATCGGCGGCTCGGCCCTGCTGGGCGAGTGGGAGGAGGCGGCGGTGGTGGTCACCCTCTTCGCCCTGGCGAACCATCTCGAGGCGCGAAGCCTCGACCGCGCACGCCAGGCCACCCTCGAGCTCTTCGCCGCCTCCCCCGGCAGGGCCGTGGTGCGGGTGGGGGGCGTGGCGGGAGAGGAGCGGACCGTGCCGGCGGAGGATGTGCAGCCGGGGGACACGCTGATCGTCCGCCCGGGAGAACGCATCCCCGTGGACTCCGTGGTGCGCCGCGGCGCCTCCGACCTGAACGAGGCGGTCCTAACCGGGGAATCCGCTCCCGTGGAGAAGGCGGAGGGGGATCCGCTCTATGCAGGGACGGTGAACGGCCGGGGTCTCCTGATCGCCGAGGCCACGCGCACCCTCCCCGACTCCACCTGGGCCTGCATCCTGCGGCGGGTGGAAGAGGCGCAGGGGGAAAAAGCGCCCGTGCAGACGTTCATGGAGCGGTTCGCGGCCGCGTACACCCCGGCGGTCCTCTCCGTGGCGCTCCTCGTGGCGGCCGTGCCGCCGCTCCTGTTCGGGGAGGCCCCGTTGGTCTGGGCGTACCGGGGACTCGTGGTGCTCGTGATCGCCTGCCCGTGCGCGATCGTCCTGGCCGCCCCGGTGGTCACCCTGTCCGCGCTGACGCGGGCCACCCGGGACGGGATCGTCGCAAAGGGCGCGCGGCACCTGGAGACGCTGGGGACGGTGCGGGCGGTGGCGTTCGACAAGACCGGTACGCTCACCCGCGGGCGGCTGCGCGTCGTCCGCGTGCGCCCCGCCACGCGGTTCTCGGAGGACGATGTGATCCGCCTCGCTGCGGTCGTGGAGGGCGGTTCCGCTCACCCGGCCGCGGAGGCGATCCGCCGGGAGGCGGCACGCCGCGGGGTGGCGACGGCGGCGAGGGGCTCCCTCGCCCGCACCTTCGTGTCCGTCGACGGGATGGGAGTTTCGGCCGAGGTGGACGGCGTCCGGGTTCACGTGGGAAACAGCCGCCTGTTCGAGTCGTTGGGGTGCGAATCCGGGGGGCTCGGGGAAGGCGGCGGGCCGGCGGGGCCGGACACGGTGGTGTTGGTCGGGTCGGAGCGGGGCGTGGCGGGGGCGATCGACCTCTCGGACGAACTGCGCCCCGAGGCGGCGGAAACGGTGCGCGCGCTCCGTTCGCTCGGGGTGCGGCACGTGGCGCTTCTCACGGGGGACCGCGAGGCGGCGGCGAGGTCCGCCGCCGCCGCCGCGGGGATCGATGCGGTGTCCCACGGGCTGCTCCCGGAGGAGAAGCTATCGGAGGTGCGGCGCCTGGTGGCCGCCCACGGGGCCGTGGCGATGGTCGGCGACGGGGTGAACGACGCGCCCGCGCTGGCGCTGGCCACCGTCGGGGTGGCGATGGCGGCCGCCGGATCCCCTGCGGCGATGGAGACGGCGGACGTGGCGCTCCTCGCCGGCGACCTCCGGAAGATCCCGTCCGCCATCGTGATCGGCCGGAGGATGGTGTCCCTGGTGCGCCAGAACGTGGCCTTTTCCCTCGCGATCAAGGCGGCGTTCCTCGGCCTCGCCGTGGCCGGGTACGCCACCCTCTGGATGGCGGTCCTCGCCGACATGGGGACCACCCTCCTCGTCATCTTCAACGGGCTGCGCCTGCTTCGGACGCCTGCGGGGGCACACGGAACCCCATGACGGCTGGCACGAAGCTGCACCGCAACGTCCTGGCACTGGGGCTGGTGAGCCTCCTCACCGACCTGTCCAGCGAGATGATCTACCCGCTGCTCCCGGTGTTCCTCGCCACCACGCTGGCGTCCGGGCCGGTCGCCCTGGGGCTGATCGAGGGCGTGGCGGAGACCACGGCGAGCCTGCTGAAGCTGTTTTCCGGCGCCTGGTCCGACCGGGCGGGGAAAAAGAAGCCGCTGGTGCTGCTGGGGTACGGCGTCTCCGCCCTCGCGCGCCCTCTGATCGGGTTCGCGGGATCGTGGGTGCACGTCCTCGCGGTGCGCTTCTCAGACCGGATCGGGAAGGGGGTGCGCACCTCCCCCAGGGATGCGCTGATCGCGGCCCACGTGCCCCCGCAACTGCGGGGGAAGGCGTTCGGGTTGCAGCGGTCGCTGGACCACCTGGGAGCGGTTCTGGGCCCCGTGGCGGCGTTTTCCCTCCTGTGGGCCGGCCTGTCGCTGCGGGCGGTGTTCCTTCTCTCCGTGATTCCGGGTCTGCTCGCCGTCGCGGTCATCGCCCTCCGGGTCCAGGACGCCCCCGCGGAAGGGGCGCCGCGCCACGCCGGCGGGATCCTCGGCCGGGACGTCCTCCCCGGGGAGTTCCGGAGGTACCTGGCGCTGGTGGGGCTGTTCACCCTCGGCAACGCGAGCGACGCATTCCTCATCCTGCGGGCCGTGGACGAGGGCGTCCCCGCCCGCTACGTCCCCCTGCTGTGGGGGGCGTTTCACGTGGTCAAATCGTCCCTGTCCACCCCGGCGGGCGCGCTCTCCGACCGGATTCCGAGGAAGTGGGTGGTCGCCGGGGGGTGGTGCGTGTACGCCGCCTGCTACGGCGCCTTCGCCCTGGTGAAGGGGCCCGTCGCGACGGTGGCGGTATTTCTCCTGTACGGTTTGTA
>JAGGAJ010000054.1 GCA_017889845.1 Deltaproteobacteria bacterium | reverse complement strand
GAAGAGCCGCTCTTCAACGAGTTCGTGCGGAATTTCCTGCGATAAGGAGGTCGCGCCATGGAAGGCTTCTCGTACGTGGACATCTTCGCGACGAAGGGGATCGAGTACATCATCGTCATGGTTTTCCTCGCGGGCTTCATCTACTTCTCGCGGTACCTGAGCCACCGGGTGCCGGCGCCCGCGGAGGCTTCGGTCCGCCCCCGGAGCTTCGTGGACTACTTCCGCGTCCCCGACGGGTATCTCTTCCACCAGGGGCACACCTGGCTGAAAACCGAGGGCGACCCGATCGCGAGCGTGGGAATGGACGACTTCGCCCAGAAACTCCTCGGGAAGGTCGATGTCATACGCCTGCCGGGCGTAGGGGCGAAGGTGGCCCAGGGGGAGAAAGGGTGGTCCTTCGTGGTCCAGGAGAAGGAGATCCACATGTTGTCGCCTGTGGACGGGGAAGTGGTGGCCGTGAACCAGGAGGCGATCCGGAACCCGGACCTCCTGGGACAGGACCCGTTTGAAGGAGGATGGCTGCTGAAGGTCCGGCCGGCGAGGTTCACCTCGAACAAACGGAACCTCCTGTCGGGGCAGATGGCGAGACAGTGGATGTCCAGCGTCCTCGAGCGCCTCCGCGCGGAAATCGCGAAGGCGATCCCGCAGGAAGGTCCCTCCATGGGAACCGCGTACCAGGACGGCGGAACGCCGGTGCAGGGCATCGCCCGGGCTCTCGCGGGGGATCGGTGGGAGGAAATGGCGAAAGGGTATCTCCTGACCGACGGGTCCGAGTGACGGACTTCTTCCCGCATTCCCGCCGGGCCGCCGCCCGTTCCGGGCGACGGCCCGGACCGTTTCCAACGGAACGTCCGGCGTCGTGAAATGTGCTTTGCTGGAACCGAACATTCCGATATGCTCCGCCTAACGCAGCAGTTTCGAAAGGAGGCCGGAACCGTGAAGAAAGGGACGATGATCCTGGTTGTTGTCGCCCTCTGGATCGGGATCTCCGCGGCGAGCGGGAAAGACCCGGTTGTGGACCTTCCGAAGATTCTCACCCTGGGGAGCCTGTCCAAGGTCTACGAACCGGTACGGTTCAACCATGCGGAGCACGTTTCCTATGCGAGCGGATGCGCGGATTGCCACCATCAGCACATCGGAATGCAGGTCAGCCCCTGCCTGGAATGCCATCGGGTCGACGCATCGGTATTCCGGAAGAACGCGAGCGCCAGCAGGCTCAAGCCCTGCGGGGAGTGTCACCCCGCGGCGGAACGGCCCCCCGGGACCGAACGGCCGAAGGGGGTCAGCCACGTGGAACTCAAGTCCGCATACCATCAGGCGTGCATGAAGTGCCACAAGTCGGACGTTGGCAGCGGCGTGAAAAACCTGCAGGACTGCACCGTGATGTGCCATGCCGTGAAAGGCCCGAAAAAGGGGGAAGAGAAAAGGTGAGATAAGGCCGGCACCGCGGGCCGACCTGCCCCCCCCTCCACGGAATGCAGGTCGCGATATACTCGTACCAGCGGGATTCGCCGGCCGGCGGGTCCCTTGACGATCCCGCAGAAGGGGGAGATGGTCGCCGGTGCCCACGCTGTCGGAACGGGCGAAGGCCGTCGGTATACGGACGGGACTGGTGTGGGCGGGGCTTTCCGCGGCCTTCCTGCTCTCCGTCATGCTCCACTTCGGCATCTGTACGGACGCCTGCAAGGAGACGTACAACTGGACGATATTCGGGATGAAGTTCCCCCCGTTCGGGATCGGGTTCTTCGCCCTCTGCCTGCTGTTGCATTCCTTGCGGGAGAGGCCCGCGGTCCGCGCCGTATTTCCGGTCGTGATCGCCGGAGCGTGGGGAGCCGAGTTCACGTTTCTCTACCTGCAGCATTCCGTCATCAAAAGATGGTGTCCGATGTGTCTTGCGGTGGCATTCTGTGTTTTCGTGGTGGGTATTGCGCTGGGGGCCGGTCACGTCTCCGGCATGTGGCGGCAATCCGGGTCGGGGAGGGGGGCGATGCTGCGACAGGTATCGAAAGGTGTCTTTCTGGCGGCGGTGATGGTCGCGGGGGTGTTCGTCACGTTCCTCGGGTTGGGGAATCCAGCCGACTCCCGGGCCGCGTCGCTTCCGCTGGCACTGGGAAAAACCGACTCGGATATCGAGGTCTACGTGATCACGGACTGGTTCTGTCCCGCCTGCCGCAAGGCGGAACCGGAGATGGAGAGAGCGTACCCGGACATCATGAAGAGGGCGAGACTCCTGTTCATCGACCAGCCCGTTCACCCCGAGAGCATGAATTACATCCCGTACAACCTGGCGTTCCTGGTTCGGGAGAAGGAGAAGTACCTAGAGATCCGGAAAGCGCTGCTCCGGTTGTCCGAGAGGACGAAGGAACCGTCGCCGGAAGACGTCCAGAAGGCCGTAGCGCAGCTGGGGGTCGCCTACCGTCCGCTGAACTACGCGGACGTGAACGCGGGGATCCAGTATTTCCAGTCCGTGGTGAAATCCTTCCGCGTGGAGGGCACCCCCACCATGGTGGTGTACAACCGGAAGACGAAGAGCGCGAAGGTCCTGAACGGTGTCCGGGACCTCTTCTTCCAGAACATCCTCATGGCGGTGTCGGGGGTGGCTCCTCCCTGACCGACCCGGGGAGCGTGCTTTTCCCCGACACCAGCGTCATCCACCCCTGGAATCTCAGGATCTCCGGTGGTTCGAAGAGACGTTCGTCCAGCAGGGAGAGGAACGGGTGGATTTCCCTCTCCAGGATGCCGGACAGGATCGCGACGCCGGCACGGTTCAGCCTGTCCGCCAGGTCATCGATGATTTCGACAAGGACGGGTGTCCTGAGGTTCGCGACGATGACGTCGTACCGGGCCGATACGGACCGGATCCCGCCTTCCACGACAATCGCGCCGCCGGCTATTCCGTTCAGCGCCAGGTTATTCCGCGTTGCCCCGCAGGCTCCCCGGTCGATGTCGACCGCCGTCACGTGACCCGCTCCCAGTTTGTGCGCCGCAACGGCAAGGATCCCCGTGCCCGTTCCCACGTCGAGTACCCGTTCCCCTCCCCGGATGGCCTTTTCCATCGCGATGAGGCATCCTTCGGTCGTGCCGTGCCCGCCCGTTCCAAAAGCGCTACGGAAATCCAGGAATATCGAGGTCCTGGACCGGAATAGTTCAGGTACAACCTGTCCTTCCCGGACGATCAGGATCTTCTCTCCGACCGGCCTGGGCTTCCGCAGCCAGAAGCCGCGCCGCTCTCCTTGATGCTCGATGAACGGTTCGATCACGGCCATGGTCCACCTTGCACGGGACTGGAGGAGACGGGAATCCTGTTCACTGCAGTCCGGCCAGCAGACCGATGACCGGCGGGATCAGGTAGGTGGCCAGTTGCGTGTAGGAGCCGCCGCCCAGGACCACCTCGAGCCTCCCCCCGCAAACCTCCCCGGCGAGGTCCCGCATCAGCCGGGCGATGTTCCAGTAGCAGGGGCCCGTGAGGCCGATGTCGCCGTAGTCTCCCTGGTGCGTGTCGAACCCGAAGTACCAGAAGATGAGGTCGGGACGGAACCGGCGCGCCCGTTGCGGGAATTCCTGCGAAACGACTTCGAAGTACGCATCGTTCGCGGACCGGTCTCCCCGTCCGCAGGACCGGTGGCCGTGGCACGGAACGTCCACCTTCGTGCCGTCCGGGGATTCGTACCGGGCCCCGCACAGACAGACGTGGAGAACGTCCGGGTCGCCGGCGAACAGGTCGCGCGTACCGTCGCCGTGGTGGGCGTCGGTGTCCAGTATGGCGAAGCGCCGGAAACCGTGACGTTCCCGCAGGTTCACGATGCAGAGCGCCACGTCGTTGAAGCAGCAGTATCCCCCGAAGGAATCGCGGCTGGAATGGTGACCGCCCGCGCCGATGAACGCGAACGCGTTGGCGATTTCCCCTCCGGCGATCTTCTCCCCCGCCAAGACCACCCCTCCGGCCGAGTGCCAGGCCGTCGAGCAGAGGGGATCCCCCCGGACGCCTTCGAGCAGGTCCGGGGTGTGGACCTTCAGCAGCAACTCCTGCGAAACGGGCCCCGGCTCGTAGAGCCGGGCACGACCGCTCCCCAGGATTCCTTCCAGGGCCATCGGGAATCCGGCCAGGCGGGCCCCGACGGTCAGGTAACTTCGCCGGGAAAAGGACGGGTGGTAGAAGATGCCGGTAACTTGCGGGGTCATCGATGCCTTCACGCGCCCGCGGGCGGCTCGGGCTCGACGCCGGTCCCGACGAACCGAGCGGCGATCCCGCGGAATTCCTCCCGGGCCTCAAGGAACGCGTCCACCACGTCGGGGTCAAAGTGCGAACCCCGCTTCACGCGGAGGATGTGGACCGCCTCCTCGTGGGGGAGCGCGGATTTGTACACCCTCGGGCTGATGATGGCGTCGTAGGCGTCCGCCACCGCCATGAAGCGCCCCGGGATCGGGATCCCGTTCTCCCGGAGCCCGTGGGGGTACCCCGTGCCGTCCCATTTCTCGTGGTGGGTGAGGGCGATCTCGTCGGCCACCTGGAGAAAGGAGTCCTCCCCCATGAAGTTCTTCGCCAGCCGGATCGTCTCCGACCCGTAAAGGGTGTGCCGTTTCATCTCCTCGTACTCCTCCGGGGTCAGCTGGTCCTGTTTCAGCAGGATGCTGTCGCGCACCCCCACCTTCCCGATGTCGTGGAGAGGCGCCAGGCGGAAGAGCAGGTCCACCGCGGAGTCGTCGAGGTAATCCCGGAACCGGGGATGTTCACGCAGGCGCATGGCCAGGGCCCGCACGTAGTGGCGCGTCCGCTGGATGTGGCCGCCCGTCTCGTGGTGCCGGGTTTCCGCCAGCGCGGCGAGGCTCTGGATGATGGCGTCCTGTGTGAGAGCCAGCTTGCGGGTCCGTTCCCTCATCTCCCGGTCGGCCTGGAGGAACCGGAGGGAGGTGAGCAGGGTGAAAACGGTCGCCAGGGTGACCGCCGGGATGAGCGGCGGAAGGTAGATCTGGCGGTATGCCAGCAGCCACCAGGAGCCGAGCCAGATTCCGGCAATGGAGGGGATGATCGCCACAAGACCCCAGATGGCGCGCTCCCTGGCGAGGAGTCCCGTCAGGAGGAAACCCGGGACGAGGACCAGAAGGACCTGGAGCCCGTGGGCCCATCGCGGCTGCGCGATCGGGTCGCCCGAGAGGATGTCGTCGATGACGGTGGCGTGGATCTCCGCGCCCGGCTGTGCCGCATCCAGCGGGGTGGTCCGGATCTCCTTGAGCCCCGCGGCGGTGGTCCCGAGGATCACCATCTTTCCCCGAAGCGCGGCCGGGTCGGCCGTTCCGTCCAGCAGCGCCGCGGCCGAGACGTGCGGGAAGGTGAGCCGGCGGCCGCGATAGTTCACCAGGAGGTTCCCCCGCCGGTCGAGAGGGATGACCTTCCCGTCGATGCGGAGCGACTCGGCCCCATCCGACCCCGTCTCCAGTACCACGTTGCCACCATGGACAGACAGGTAGACGGCCAGGGAGAGGCTTGGGTAGAGGAGCCCCTTGTGGCGAATCACCAGGGGAACGCGCCGCAGGATCCCGTCGGGATCGGGAGTGACGTTGAAGAAGCCGGAGGAACCGGCCGCCCGCGCGAGGATCGGAAGGTTGCAGATGACGCCCGGGGCGTCGAACAGATTCGGGTAGTCCTCCCCCCCGGCGTCCGACCGCACGGACGCCCGCAGGGGGTGGAGGACGCAGGAAGCGCCGGTCGCGGCGTCGAAGTCGAACGGGTATCCGAGGACGAAGGGGCCTCCGGCGAGCACCTCCGCCAGCGCCCGGTCGGTGTCCAGCGCCTCCGGGGGCAGGCCCTCCAGGCCGATGCCGACGCCCAGGTCGCGGCGCATCTCCCCCGAGAGGGGGCGAAGCGCCGTCCGGTCCGGCTCGGCGAACACGACGTCCAGGCCGACGGCCGTGACGCCGGCCTCGCGGATTTTTTCGAGGAGCCGGGCTACCCGGTAGCGGGGCCACGGCCACTGCCCCAGGCGGGCGAGGCTCGCCTCGTCGAGGTCCACCACCGCCACGGAGCCGGTGACCGGATGGCGCGGGGCGGACCGGAGAAACGAGTCGTAGATCCTCCCTTCGAGGGAGACGGCCAGGGACGGGGGCCAGATGCACAATGCCAGCATCAGGAAGGTCAGGGCGAAGCCGGGGATGAGGATGCGGAGCGCCTGGGGCCGGGCGGGGCGTCTCACCTTAGTGGGCCACTTATCGCACCGTCACCTCTACGCGGCGGTTCCGTGGCTCGGAAACCTGGTCGCCGGTGGGGACGAGGGGATTTTCCTTCCCGTGGGACGCGATGTCGAGGGTTGACGGGTCGACCCCCGCCTCCGCGAGCATCGAGGCGACCGCCCGGGCGCGCCGGAGGGAAAGCTGGTAGTTGTACCGCTTGTCCCCGACGGTGTCCGAGTGACCTGTCACGCTGACGTCCACCGGGTACCGCTCCCGGATGGTGCGAAGGATCTCCTTCACCTCCTTCCGTGACGCCTTGGTGAGTTCCGTTGAGTCGTGGAGGAAGTAGAGGATGAACTGGATCGGCGGCGGGGGGAGGGCCGCCAGGGCAGGGCCGACCAGGGCGCGCACCTCGTCCTCGGGCATGATGAAGGGCTCGCCGGGCGGCGCCCCGGGTGCCACGGTCACCGCCTGCCGCGGTTCGGAAAGGGTGCGCTCGCCCCCGGCTCCCGAGACCGTGATGGCGCCGGTCTTCCCCTGTTCGTCGGGGAGGAGAATGAAGGAGTTCCGGCCGGACGGCGGTTTCGCCGTCGACGCGCACGCCGCCGCCAGCAAGACCACGACGAGGCCCACCGCGGCGCGACGCGGGATCCGGCCCGCACCCGGTTCCGGCCCGCGGTTACTCATCCACCACCACGGCGAACCTGGTGCGCCCCACGGATTCAACCTCCCGGCAGTCTGCGTTCATCCCATGCAACCGTATCGGCGTGCATCCTTCTCAACTTTATGTGTAAGATCCCCCCCTGCGTATGTCAAGGGGCGACGCGGCCGGGACTCGGGCAGGGGCGAGGCGGGGGAGACTGTGGTACCCTTTCGGTGCCGACGGCAGCGCCTGGAGCGTCCGGGTCCCGGGAGGCCGAGGATGAAAAGGTATTTCGAGTTCGACCGGCACGGCACCAGCTACCGGCAGGAAACGCTGGCCGGCATCACCACCTTCCTGACGATGGCCTACATCATCATCGTCAATCCCGCGATCCTGGAAGCCGCCGGCATTCCCAGGGGCCCCTCCATGGTGGCGACGATCCTCTCGGCCGCATTCGGAACCGTCCTGATGGGGCTCTACGCGCGGCGACCGTTCGCCATCGCCCCCTATATGGGGGAGAATGCCTTCATCGCCTTCACGGTGGTCAAGGTCATGGGATACCCGTGGCAGGCCGCGCTCGGGGCCGTCTTCGTCGCGGGGGTCCTGTTCATGCTCCTGACGGTGTGCAAGGTCCGGAGCTGGCTGGCCGCCTCGCTCCCCCAATCCCTCAAGTTCAGCTTCGCCGTGGGGATCGGCATGTTCCTGACCTTTATCGGCCTGAACGAGACGGGGATCGTCCGCCTGGGGGTTCCCGGGGCGCCCGTCACGCTCGGGAACCTGGCGGACCCGCGATGCCTCCTGGCCATCTTCGGTTTCTTCGCGATCGCCCTGCTGATGATCCGGCGCGTGCCGGGGGCGATCGTGATCGGCGCGCTGGTTACGACGGTCCTTTCGTTCCTCTTCAACGTTTCCGCGGCGCCCGACCGGTGGGTGAGCCTTCCCCCCGACCCTCGGCCGATCCTGCTGCAGATCGACCTCCGGACCGCCCTGAGCGCGGGGTTCCTTCCCGTCGTCCTGACGATCTTCGTGATGGCGTTCGTCGACACGGTGGGGACGCTGATCGGTCTTTCCGCCCGGGCAGGGTTGCTGGACGAGAACGGGAACCTGCCCGACATCGAGAAACCGATGCTGGCGGATGCCCTGGCCACCACGGCGGCGCCGCTGCTCGGGACGACCACCACGGGCGCCTACATCGAATCCGCGGCGGGGATCGAGGAGGGGGGACGGACCGGGTTCACCTCCCTCGTGGTGGCCGTCCTGTTCCTGATGGCCCTGTTCCTCGCGCCCCTGTTGACCGCCGTGCCGCCTCACGCCTACGGCTCCGTTCTCGTCGTCATCGGCAGCTTCATGATCGCTCCCGTCACCCGGATCGACTTCCGGGACCAGACGGAGCTGATCCCGGCGTTCCTCACGATCTCCCTCATCAGCTTCACCTACAATGTCGGCGTGGGAATGACCGCGGGAATCATCGCCTATCCGCTCCTCAAGCTTCTGGCCGGACGAGCCCGGGAGGTCCCCGGGGGGCTCTGGATCCTCGCCTTGCTGTCCCTTTCCTTCTACGTGTTCTACCCGTACCCGTAGATCGGTTCCGCCGCCACCGTACGGCGTGCAACATGCGGATGACATCCATCCGAAAGTTGTATACTGTATGCAGGAAGAGGCCCCGGGACCATCAGGTCCGATAGCCGGAGAGGAGGGGCGGCATGGAGATGAGGGAGGTTCGCTCCATCGCAAGGAAGCGGGGAATCGCGCCCGGCCGGCTGGGGAAGGAAGACCTCATCCGGGTCATCCAGCGCGCCGAGGGGAACTTCGACTGTTACGGGACCGCGACGGAGGAAGTGTGCGACCAGGAGGGTTGCATATGGCGGGAAGACTGCTTTTTCGATTCCACGAGGGAGGAGATCCGCGAACCGTACATGCAGGGGTAGGATGCGGATCGGACAGGAGGGACGGGACATGGTACGGAAAAAGCTTTCGTGCAGAGCCATGGGTTTGAACTGCGGCTTCGAGGTGCACGACGAGTCGGTGGACGAGATCGTGGCCGCGCTCGCCGAGCACGCCAGGCGGGTCCACAAGGTCGAGGCAACGGAAACCATGCGCCAGAAGGCTCGCGACCTCGTCCGGCTCGAAGAGGCGTAAGGGGGGGGGAAGGGGCAGCGGAGAGCCGGGAAGACGACAAAATCACTTGACGCATCGCGTATAACCACGTTATATTGCCTTTGCAGGGCGTGTCGGCTTGGCGTGGAGTGGCAAGGATTCGCTTGGCTCGGATTGGCTCTGCTGTTCGTGGTACGGAAAGTGGGGTTGCAGTCGGAAGTCAGGTAGGTAACCGATCGGAACGCCACGCCGAGGTTACCAACGCCCTGGGTACCAATTCCGGAAGGCCCGGCGATCGCTGCCGGGCCTTTCGTTTTCTCTCCCCGGAAGGGAAACCGGCCGGAAGGGGGGGCTCCCCTCCCGGCCGGTTCGGAACGGCGGCCTCCCGGTTTCCGTGCCGGGGGCCGGAAGGGTGACGGTCTACTTGAGGGTGTCGACCAGCCCCTTCACGGCAGCGACCGACTTCTCCATCATCGCCTGCTCTTCCTTGTCGAGCTTGAACTGGATGATCTTCTCCACGCCGTTGGCGCCCAGCACGCAGGGGACTCCGACGAAGTACCCCTTCACGCCGAACTCCCCGTTCAGGAATACGCAGGAGGGTAGCACGCGCTTCTGGTCCTTGAGGATGGACTCCACCATGGCGATGGTGGAGGAGGCCGGGGAGTAGAAGGCGGATCCGGTCTTCAGGAGGGCCACCACCTCGCCGCCCGCCCCGCGCGTGCGCTTCACCAAGGCCGCCATCACTTCCTTCGCCTTGTCGGCGTTCCCGTACTTCTGCTCCAGCAGTTCCATGACGGGGATCCCGTTCACGCTGGCGTAGCGGACCAGTGGCACCATGTCGTCGCCGTGGCCGCCCAGGGTCATGGCGTTCACGTCCCGCACGGAGACGCCGAGTTCCCAGGCGATGAAGGCCTTGAAGCGGGCCGAGTCGAGGACGCCCGCCTGGCCGATGACGCGGTTGTAGGGGATGCCGGTGATCCGCTGGCAGAGGGTCACCATGGCGTCCAGGGGGTTGGAGATGACGATGACGAACGCCCCCGAGGCGTACTTCTTGATGCCCTCGGCGACCTGGTTCATGATCTTGGAGTTGACCTCGATCAGGTCGTCGCGGCTCATCCCGGGCTTGCGGGGGAGGCCCGCCGTCACGATGACGACGTCGGACCCCTTGATGTCCTCGTAGTTGTTGGTCCCCTTGAGGGAGATGTCGAAGCTGTCGACCGGCGCCGCCTCGGCGATGTCGAGGCATTTCCCCTGGGGCATTCCCTCGACGATATCGAACAGCACGACGTCGCCGAGTTCGCGCAGGGCGCAAAGCTGTGCGAGCACGCCCCCGATCTGACCGCCACCGATGATCGCAATCTTCTTCCTTGCCATGGCCTTCCTCCTTGGGGATGTGAAGTGGGTTCATGCCGAAAGCATTGCCGGGAACTATACCATACTTCCCGACCGGATATGTATACTGCATACACAATTTTCCCCGCCCGCCGTGTCCGTCCCGCCCGGGGGCGGTTTTTCAACAGGCGCTGTGGAAAGGATGTGGAGCAGGCTGTTGGGAATTGACGTCGATGGATAGGGTCGCCCGGTCCGGCCCGTCCCTGCCCGTTCCTTCCGTGGCCCGGTCACAATGCCGGTTTTTTGTGCAGCCTCAACCCCCCTCCACGCGGAAGGAGGGGTCGGCGATCGACTCGCCCCTGCAGAGAGGGCAATGCCCAGGCCCCCGGAGC
>JAGGAJ010000053.1 GCA_017889845.1 Deltaproteobacteria bacterium | reverse complement strand
CCGTACTCCTCCGCCTGCTGCGCCATGAGGCCCACGTTCGGGACGTTCCCGATGGTCGCGGGGTCGAACGCCCCGTTTTTCCGGCAATCCTCGATGATCGTCTTGTACGTCGTCGCATAGCACCGGTCGGGAATCATCGCCTTGGTGTCGTGGAGCTTCCCGTCCGGGCCCCACATCTTCCCTGAGTCCCGGACGACGACCGGCATCGAAGCGTCGACGATGATGTCGCTCGGGACGTGCAGGTTCGTGATCCCCTTGTCCGAGTCGACCATCGCGAGCGCGGGCCGGTTCTTGTACACCGCCTGGATGTCCGCCTCGATTTCCGCCCGTTTCGCTTCCGGCAAACTCTTAATTTTTGCGTACAGATCGCCCAGGCCGTTGTTCGGGTTCACGCCCAGCTCTTTCAGCACCGCCCCGTGCTTCTCGAACACGTCCTTGTAGAAAACGGAAACGGCGTGGCCGAACATGATGGGGTCGGACACCTTCATCATCGTGGCTTTCAGGTGCAGCGAGAGCAGCAAACCGTTCTTCTTCGCGTCCTCGATCTGCTCCTCGAAGAATTTCCGCAGGGCGCGGACATTCATCACCGAGGCGTCGACCACTTCGCCTTCCAGCAGTTTCAGCTTTGGTTTCAGTACGGTCGTTTTCCCGTCGGCGGCGACGAACTCGATCCTCGCTTCCGTCGGTTGCTTCACGGTGATGGACTTCTCGCTGCCGTAGAAATCCCCGCCGTTCATGTGCGCCACGTGGGATTTCGAGTCGCTGCTCCACGCGCCCATCTTATGGGGATGCTTCTTCGAAAACAGCTTCACCGAGACCGGCGCCCTGCGATCCGAGTTCCCCTGCCGCAGCACCGGGTTCACGGCGCTTCCGAGAACCTTGGCATACCTGGTCTGAAGCTCCCTTTCCGCGTCGGTTTTCGGGTCCTCCGGATAGTCCGGCACCTTGTAGCCGTGCGACTGCAACTCCTTGATCGCCGCCTTCAGCTGCGGGATGGAGGCGCTGATGTTGGGCAGCTTGATGATGTTGGCCTCCGGCGTCAGCGCGAGCTGACCCAGTTGCGCCAGGTAATCCGGGATCCTCTGTTTCTCGGTCAGGTTTTCGGGGAAGTTCGCGATGATCCGTCCCGCAAGCGAGATGTCCCTCGTCTCGACGGAAACGCCGGTTCCCTTCGTAAATGCCTGAACGATCGGAAGAAACGAGTAGGTTGCCAGCGCGGGCGCCTCATCGATTTTCGTCCAGACAATCGTCGATGTCTTCACTGTCATGTTCTCTCCTTTGGTTATTGTGGAAGCGGGTCACTGCACCGAAATCAGCTCCACCTCGAAGACCAGCGTGGCGTTGGGACCGATGTCCCGGCCCGCGCCCCGCTCCCCGTACGCCAGGTTCGAGGGAACGAACAGCATGTACTTGCCGCCCTCCTTCATCAGCTGGAGCCCCTCGGTCCAGCCCGGGATGACGCCGGAGACGGGGAAGGTCGCCGTCTGGTTCCGGGTGTAGGAACTGTCGAACTCCTTCCCGTCGATCAGGGTCCCCTTGTAATGGACCTCTACCGTGTTGTCCGCGGTGGGGGATTTCCCGGCGCCCTCCCGGATCACCTTGTACTGGAGCCCGCTTGCGGTCGTTTTCACCCCGTCCTTCTTCCCGTTCTCCGCGAGGAACTTCTCCCCTTCGGCCTTGTTCTTCTCCGCCATCTGCTTCGCCGCCTCCGCCTGCTTCGCCATCATCTGTTTCTGGAAGTTCTGGATCGCCTGCCGCGACTCCTCCTCCGTGAGGAGGGTCTTCGCGCCCGTGTAGGAGTCCCGGAATCCCTTCGTCAGCAGTTCGGCATCCACATCGATGGATTGCCGCTTGAGGTTCGCCCCGATGTCCATCCCTACGCTGTAGCTCAGTTTCTCCCGTTCGCTCTTCAACTCCGGCGCGTCCGCGGCGAGTGCGATCCCGGACATCGCCAGCGCGGCGCACACCGCCGCCGCCAGCAGCTGCTTCATCCTCGTGCTCCTTTCCGGCGACTGCCGGTGGATTGTCGACCACGTCATTTTACACGCGGCGCGGGGAAGCGAAAATAGTTTCCGCCCGGCCCGCCTTCCCGGGAGGGGGGGGATTGCGGTATAAATATCCTCCTCGCGGCCCGGGGAGCCCGCCGCGAAGGTTCCGCCTGCCCGGCGGCTGGGAGAGAGGCATGGAGATCGCCGTCACGACCGCCCCCGCGGACCGCCGCCGGACGAAACCCGGCAGCGCCGAGGGGCTCGGGTTCGGGAACCACTTCTCGGACCACATGTTCCTCATGGAGCACCGGGAGGGCGCGGGGTGGCGCGACGCCCGGATCGTCCCGTACGGCCCCCTTCCCCTTCTCCCCTCCGCGATGGTCCTCCACTACGGGCAGGAGATCTTCGAGGGGCTCAAGGCGTACTACGCCGCGGACGGTTCGATCTGCCTGTTCCGCCCCGAGATGAACGCGCGCCGCCTGAACCGTTCCGCGGCGCGCCTCTGCATGCCGGAGGTCCCGGTGGCGGACCAGCTCCAGGCGATCCGCGCGCTCGTTCGCACCGATCGCGACTGGATCCCCCGGGCCCGCGGCGCCTCGCTGTACATCCGGCCGGCGGTGATCGCAACGGAGGGGGCGCTGGGCGTCCGTCCCTCGGCGGAGCATCTCTTCCTCGTCATCACCGGTCCCGTGGGGGCCTACTACGCGCGGGGTTTCGAGCCCGTGCGGATCCTCGTGGAGGAGAAGTTCGTCCGCGCCGCCCGGGGGGGGTTGGGGGAGGCGAAGACCGGGGCGAACTACGCGGCGAGCCTGCTGGCCGCGAAGGCTGCGAAGGCCGAGGGGTTCGACCAGGTCCTCTGGCTCGACGCCGGGGAGCGGCGCTGGGTGGAGGAGGTGGGCACGATGAACATCTTCTTCCTCCTCCGCGGAGAGCTCGTGACCCCCCCCCTCTCCGGCTCCATCCTCCCCGGGGTGACCCGGGACTCCGTGCTCACGCTCGCCCGGGAATGGGGGATCCCGGTGGCGGAACGGCCGGTGGCGATCGACGAGGTGATCCGGGGGGCCGCGGACGGCTCCCTGTCGGAAGCGTTCGGCTCCGGGACGGCGGCGGTCGTCTCCCCCGTGGGGGCCCTCTCCTTCCAGGGAGAGGAGGTGCTGGTCAACAGGAACCGGGTCGGGGAACTCTCCAGGAGGCTCTACCAGGAGATCACCGGCATCCAGTACGGGGAGATCCCGGATCGGCACCGGTGGGTCCAGCGGGTGGAATGAAACGGCTCCACCGGCTATTCCGGTGGTTGCGGCAACCCGAGGGCGTCGAGGGCCTCCGTCCGGGTGATCCCGTCGATCCGGACGATCTTGTTCCGCCCCGTCCCCCCGGAAACCAGCGCCACCTGCGCCCGCGAGACTCCCAAGGCCCGGGCGAGGAATCTCAGCAGGGCGTCGTTGGCGCGGCCCTCCACGGGCGGGGCGTTCAGGCGGATCCGCACCACCCCCCCCTCGTATCCCGCGACCCCTTCCCGGGAGGAACGGGGCACCACCCGGACGGACAGGGTGGCGGAGTGTTGCGGGGCTGTCACGGCATCCGCATGGCGAGGTCCAACAGCGTGCGGACCACGAACCGTTGCAGGAAGAGGATGGCGAGGATGGCGACCATCGGGGAGAAGTCGATCGATCCCGCGAACAGCGGGAGCTTCCTCCGCAGGAACGACAGGACCGGCTCGGTCACGGAGTAGAGGGCGCGGACGATCGGGTTGTACGGATCGGGGCTGACCCACGAAAGGACCGCACGGATGATGAAGGCCCACATGTAGGCCCACAGCGCATAGTCGATCACCGTCGCCAGCGCGGTGAGCAGATTTTTCGCTACGAACATCCCTCCCCTCCCCTTCATCCCGACAGTTCGCGGCAGCGGTGCCAGGCGGACATCACCGCCTCCATGACGGTTGCGCGGAAGGATCCCCGCTCCAATGCGGCCACCCCGGCGGCGGTCGTTCCTCCGGGCGACATCACCATGTCCTTGAGCTCGGCGGGGTGCTTCCCGGTCAGCCGGACCATCCGCGCCGCCCCCTCGAGGGTCGAGGCGGCGAGGAGGGTCGCCTCCTGCCGGCCCATCCCGGCGCGCACCGCACCGTCGGCCAGCGCTTCGAGGAACAGGAAGGCGTAGGCGGGCCCGGAACCCGAGAGGGCCGTCACGACGTCGAGGAGCTCCTCCCGCGGGACCTCCGCCACGGCGCCGAAGGAGGAGAACAGGGCGCGCACCTTCTTCCGGATCGCCTCGTCCACGTCGGGCGGGAACCAGATTCCCGTGCTCCCCATCCCGACCTGCGCCGGGGTGTTCGGCATCGTCCGGACCACGCGCGCACCCTCGCCGAGGGTCCGCGTGAACCGCTCGACTCTCGCTCCCGCCACGACCGAGACGAAGGTCTTCCCGCGCGCCGCCGCCTTCGGAATTCCGTGCAGGGCGACGTCAAGGACCTGCGGTTTCACCGCGATCACCACGGTGTCGCACGCCTTGAGCAGTTCCCCCGCCGAGGGGACGACGGCGACGCCGTACCGCTCCCGGAGAGATTCTCCCCGTCCGGTGGCCGCGTCGAACACCGCGATCCGTTTCGGCGGGTACAGCTTTGCCGCGAGGACCCCGCGGATCATCGCCTCCCCCATGTTCCCCGCCCCCAGGAAGCCAAGCCCCATGCTCATCCCCTTCCCCGCCGGCTCCCGAAGATCGCGGTCCCGACGCGCACCATCGTCGCCCCCTCCCCGATCGCCACCTCGAAATCGTGGGACATCCCCATCGACAGCTCCCGCAGCGCCGTCCCCGACTCCCGCGAAAGCAGGTCCCGCAGCTCCCGGAGGCGGATGAAATGCGGTCGGGTCGCCTCGGGGCTTTCCGTCCATGGCGGTATCGCCATCAGCCCCTCGACCCGCACGCCCGGCAGCGGGGCGGAAGACGCGAGGATCGACGGCAGATCCTCCGGCGAGGCACCCGCTTTGCTCCCCTCGGCGGCGACGTTGACCTCGATCAGCGCCGGCACGACCTTCCCCGCCTCGACGCCGCACCGGGAGATCTCGGCCAGCCGTGTCGCCGAGTCCGCCGTCTGGATCCAGGCGAACAGGGAAACCGCCCTGCGCACCTTGTTCCCCTGGAGTTTCCCGATCAGGTGCCATTCGGCCCCGGGCAGCGCCGGGACCTTCTCCGCCGCCTCCTGGACGTAATTTTCACCGAAGACGGAAAGTCCCGCTGCGTGCGCCTCCAGGATTCGCGGCAGGGATTGTGTCTTGGACACGGCCACCAGCTTCACCGCGCCGGGCGGACGCCCGGCCCGCCGCTCGGCCTCCGCGATCCGGTCCAGGACCCACCCCGTCCGCTCCCGGATCGTGGCACCCTCTCCCGGGGTTGGCGGGCTCGCGTTCACCCCTTCCCTCCCGCAGGGGCGTACCACGACGGCCCCCCCGGAGAAACACGGATCAGCCGCGCCCGCTGCAGCATCGCTACCACCCGGGTCATCGGCAGCCCCACCACGTTGGTGAAGGAGCCCGCCACCCGGTCGATGAGGAGCATCCCCGCCCCTTGCGCCGCGTATGCACCGGCCTTGTCGTCGCATTCCCCCGTGCGGGCGTACCCCGCCACCTCCGCGGGAGTCAGCGCCCGGAACCGCACGCGGGACACGTCGATCCCCGACTCTTCGTGGCCGCGGGCGACGCACAGGAGGGAGACCGCGGTGTACACCCTGTGCTCCCTTCCCGCGAGGAGCGACAGCATCCGCCGCGCCTCCGACCGGTCCCGCGGCTTCCCCAGGATCCTCCCTCCCGCCACCACGATCGTGTCCGCGGAGAGGACGAACGCCCCCGGGTGGCGCGTCGCCACCCACATCCCCTTGTCGCGCGCCGCACGGCGCGCGAACCGCGCGGGAAGCTCCCCGCGCCGCGGGATCTCGTCGACCCCCGAAGGGACCACCCGGAACGGGATGCCCACCGCGGAGAGAAGCTCCCGGCGGCGGGGGGACCCGGAGGCGAGGATCAGTCGGGCCGTCGTGCTCACGGGATTGCATTATAGGGGAATCCCCGCTCCGCCGGCAAACCGTCCCGCCGGTCACCCCGCAGGCCGCTTGCCCTTTGCCGTCCCGCCGTGTAAGAATGAACCACTTTTCCGGAGCGGAGCGGCGGATGGGATTCAAGACGATCGCGGTGAGGACCGACGGCGCGCAGCAGTTCGTGGACATCACCCAGCAGATCCGCATGGTGGTCCGCGAGAGCGGCGTCAAGAGCGGGGAGTGTCACGTGTTCATCCCCCACACCACCGCGGCGGTCACCATCAACGAGAACGCCGACCCCAATGTCCGGAAGGACATCATGAACCGTCTCGAGGAAATCGCGCCCTCCACCGGGAGTTACCTGCACTCCGAGGGGAATTCCCACGCCCACATCAAGTCGAGCGTCGTCGGTGCAAGCCTCGTGGTGTTCGTCGAGGCCGGCCAGCTCGTCCTGGGGACGTGGCAGTCGATCTTCTTCTGCGAATTCGACGGCCCCCGGACCCGGAACGTCATGGTCCGGGTGTCCCCGGGGTAATCTCCTCCTACCTCCCCGTGAGCGCCTCGTAGCGGACCCGCAACACCTCCTTCGCAGGTCCTCCCTCCACCACGTCCCACGGAAAGAACTCGTCGGCTTCCTTTTCGCGGTGGACGACCGACTCCAGCGCATCCCGGAATCCCGGGCGGCCGCGGGGTAGCGTGCCGCGGCGCGACGAGACGACGTCCGCGGCCACGCGTCGATCCGACAGCCCGAGGTACCCTTGCGCGACTGCATGCGCCGGGCGGTCCCCGGATACCCGCACGTTGGGCACCCCCCGAAGCGCGGCGACAACGTCCCGCTCCCTTCCGGAAAGCTCCTCCTCCGGGGCCATCGGGGCCCATTGCAGGGGCGTGAACGGCTTCGGCACGAAGGGGGACAGCACCACCGTGATGCGGCCCATGCGCCCGACGCCCCTCGCCACCGCGAGGACGCGCTCCCGGAATCCCGCCAGGAACGAGGCGATCCCGCCGGTTTCCTCCTCCCGCGGGACGCCGGCGACCCCCAGGAGGAAGTAGAGCTTGAAGGAAACGATCCCCGCGCGGACCAGCATCCCGGCGGCGGCGAAGAGGGTCTCATCGCGCAGTCCCTTCCCCACCCGCGCCCGCTGCCGTTCCGTTCCGCACTCCGGGGCGAGCGCCACAGTGCGGTGGCCGCTGAGGGAAAGGATCTCCGCCACCTCCGGATCCACGAGGTCCGCCCGGACGGAGGCGGGAGACACGCTCCCGCCGCGCGCGAGGATCTCCCGGGAAAGGGTGCGGAAGTGTCGCCAGTCCAGCACCGCCGCACCGATCAGGCCCACCTTCTTCCGGGCCGGCCACAAGGCAAAGGCCGCGGCGCGGACGCGCTCCAGGGTGAATTCCCGGAACTCCGGGCAGGCGTGCGAAGCGGCGCAGAACCCGCACATGCGCGGGCAGCCCCGGGAAGTCTCGACGAGGGACATGCTTCCCAGTTCGGTATCCTCCGCGAGCACGATGGGCGGGGGGGGAGGCAGGGACCGCAGGTCGAGGGACTCCCGCGCCACGCGGCCGGGGAACCCCTGGAGGGGGCGCAGGGATCGCAATCCCGGGAGTCCGTGCGGACCCCCGGCGTCCCGCCGGTATTCCGGCCGGTATCCCGCGGGAACGTAGACCCCGGGGAGCCGGGACAGATCGCGCAGGAAACCGGGGTCGGAGGGGCGGAAATCCCCGAGGTCGAGGATGGCGTCGATGGCCCGTTCCCCGTCCCCGATCACCACCGCGTCGGCAAGGCTTCCGGCCGGTTCCGGGTTCAGGGAGGCGGCGAAGCCCCCTGCCACGACGAGGGGATGCCGGTTCCCGGATCCCGCTCTGTCCTCCCGGAGCGGCGGCACCCCGCCCCCGGCGAGGATCGCCGGCACGTTCAGAAGATCGTTCTCGTAGGAGAGGGAAAACGCGACGATGTCGAAGTCGGACAGCGGACGGCCGCTCTCCAGCGCCCGGCCTTCGGCGCTCCCTCCTGCGGAGGCCGCTCCCCGCCCCCCCGGGGGGGCAACCATCCGTTGCCCCCCCGGCCCGGCCAGGAAGACCCGCTCGCACAGGGCGTCGGCCCGGGCGTTGATCCCGGCGTGCACGAGAAGGAACCCGAGGTTGGACATCCCCGCCGCATACCGGTTGGGGTAGATCAGCGCGACCCGGATTTTTCCACCCCACTCCTTGCGGACTGCCCCGACCTCCCGCGCCTCCCCGGCGCCCCTGCGCCCGCGGTCCCCCCGCGACATCCCGATCGCCGGCTACTCCCCCCGCCGGCGGAGGAACGTCGGTATCTCGAACTCGTCCAGCGACTCGATCTCGTTCTCCTTGTCGATCAGCGGGAGTTCCTCCACCCGCTCCTCGACGAAGCCCCGCTGGGCGGCGTTGCGGAGGAACGCGGGCTTCTGCAGGTCCTCCGCCCGGCTGGCCAGCTTGATCCCCTTGCGCGGGTTCTTCCAGGGCCCCTCCGCCACGTTGGGCTCGAACCCGGTGGCCACGACGGTGACCTTCAGCTCGTCCCCGAGCGCATCGTCGATCACCGTGCCGAAGATGATGTTCGCCTCGTCGGAGGCCTCCTCGCGGATCAGGCTCGCCGCCTCGTTCACCTCGCTCAGGGAAAGGGACGCACCGGCGGTGATGTTGATCAGCACCCCGCGGGCGCCGCGGATCGACACATCCTCCAGCAGGGGGCTGGAGATCGCCTTCTCCGCCGCCGCCACCGCGCGGTTCTGCCCCGAGGCCGCGCCCGTGCCCATGAGGGCCACCCCCATGCCCGACATGATCGTCTTCACGTCCGCGAAGTCGAGGTTGATGTACCCCGGCCGCGTGACGAGCTCGGAGATCCCCCGGACCGCCTGGAACAGCACGTCGTCCGCCTTGCGGAACGCCTCGACGAACCGCATGTCCTTCCCGGCGATCAGGAGAAGCTTCTCGTTCGGGATGACGATGATCGTGTCCACCAGCCCGCGCAGCTCCTTTGTCCCCGAGTCGGCCTGGCGCTTCCTCGTGAGCCCCTCGAAGGAGAAGGGACGCGTCACCACCGCCACGGTCAGCGCGCCGACCTCCTTCGCTACCTCCGCCACCACCGGCCCGGCCCCCGTTCCGGTTCCGCCCCCCAGCCCCGCGGTGATGAACACCATTTCCGCCCCGGCCAGCGCCTCCCGGAGCAGGTCGCGGTCCTCGATCGCCGCCTGCCGCCCGATGTCCGGGTTGGCTCCCGCGCCGAGCCCCTTGGTGAGCCGGGACCCCAGCTGGAGCTTCAGCGGCGCCAGGTTCCGGGCGAGCGCCTGGGAGTCCGTGTTGGCGGCGATGAACTCCACGCCCTGCAGCCCCTCCTCGATCATGGTGTTGATGGCGTTGCCGCCGCCGCCGCCCACGCCGAACACCTTGATGACGGCGTGGCAGCGGTTCTCCTCGACGATCGTGAACATCCTCGGTCTCTTCTCTTTGCCGGACATGCTCGCCTCCTCCTTTCCCTCGTTTCCCGTATCAGAAGAACTCCGACAGGTATCGCTTGACCCGGCCCAGGAACCCCCACTCCTCCGGCGCATCGTGCCGCGTCACCACGTTCTCCGCCGCCCTTGCGCCGTAGAGGACCAGCCCCACGGCGGTGGCGCAGGCGGGGCTGTTGACGACCTCCACGAGGCCGCCGATGCCGATCGGAGTCCCCCGTCGCACCGGAAACCGGAACACCCGCTCGCCGAGGTCGGTGAGTCCGTCCAGCATCGATCCGCCGCCCGTGAGCACCACTCCCGCCCCCAGGCTGTCCTCGTACCCGGAGCGCAGGATCTCCTTCCGCATGAGGGAGAAGATCTCCTCCGCCCGCGGCTCTACGATCTCGCTCAGGTACTGTCGCCGGATCGGCCTCGGCGGACGCCCCCCCACCCCGGGCAGTTCCACCAGTTCGTCCCGCCGCACCTTCTGGATCATGGCGCACCCCGAGGCGATCTTCAGGCCCTCCGCATCGGCGTACGGCAGCTTCAGGCCGATCGCCACGTCGGAGGAGATGTTGGTCCCCCCGAGCGGGAGAACGTAGGTATGCCGCAGCGCGCCGTCGAAGAAGATCACCATCTCCACGGTCCCGCCCCCGACGTCCATCAGCGCCACGCCCACCTCGCGTTCCTCGGGGGTGAGCACCGCGTCCGCGGACGCCAGCGGGGAAAGCACGAAGGATTCCACCTCGAGGTCCGCCTTCTCCACGCACCGCAGCAGGTTGCGCGCCCCGGGGACGTCGTTGGTCACCACGTGGACCCGCGCGTCGAGGCGGATGCCGGTCATCCCGCGGGGATCCTTGATCCCCGCCATGTCGTCGACGATGAACTCCTGCGTCAGGACGTGCAGGATCTCCCGGTCGTTGGGGAGTTCCACGGTCCGGGCGATCTCCAGGACCCTCGTGAAGTCCGCGTCGGTGACCTCGCGCTCGTTCTTCACCGAGATCGCGGCGTGGCTGTTGAACGACTTGATGAGGGGCCCGGAGATGCCCACGTACACCGACTCGACGGTCAGTCCCGTCATCCGCTCGGCCTCGGTGACGCTCTGCCGGATCGACTTCACCGTGGCGTCCACGTTCACCACGGCCCCCTTCCGCATCCCCTCGGTGGGGCACTCCCCCATGCCGAGGATCTCCAC
>JAGGAJ010000052.1 GCA_017889845.1 Deltaproteobacteria bacterium | reverse complement strand
ATCCCCAGCTTCGCCGCGATCTGGGCGGTTTCGGCCCGCGCCTGGTCCCTGCGGAAGACGAACTCGTCCTGTACGAGGGAGGCCAGGGTCTGCCCCTTGCGCACCGGGTCGCCCAGGTCCGCGTGGACCTTCTCCACCGTCCCCTCCACCTCGGAGGAGAGGGTCACCTGCTCGACGCCGGCCAGGGAGCCCACGAACTCGATCTTCCGCGGGATCGGGGTGCGCAGCGCGGGCGCCGCGGCGACGGAGATCTCCTCGCCCGGGCCGCCCTGCCGGGATGTGTTGTCCCCCTTCGGGGCCCCTGCCTCCTTCCCCCCGCAGCCGGCGAGGAGCGTGACGATCGCCAGTGCGATGGCGGGGGACTTTCGGTTCCACGACGCGGGGATGCCCATCAGGGTGTCCTCCGGGGAGTTTTCGGTGCGCGCCGCGAGGCGAGCGCCTTGAGCCAGTACGATTCCGCCATCCGGCCCAGCCGCGGGAACGGCGCCTGGATCAGCCCGAGCATCTTGAGCCGCGTGGTCCCGTAGAATGTGCCGCGGAGCATCTCTGCGGTCTCCCGGACGGGGAAGGGCAGTTCCAGCGTGCCGTCCGCCTTCCCGCGCGCGAGGACCCGGGAGAAGAGCTCCGTGACCCGGTCGAGCTTCTCCCGCTGGGGGGACCCCTTGGCGAACTGCTGCACCGTCAGGTGGACCGGGAAGTCCCGCAGGAGGATCAGGTACCGCTCCTGGTGCCGTGACACGTAGTCGAACAGGAATCGGGCCAGGGCGGCGAGCGTCTCCCGCCCCGTCGTCCGCCGCCCGAGGAGCTCCTCGATCCCGGCGAGAAACCCGTCGATCGTCTCGTCGAAGAGGGTCAGGAAGATCCCGTCCTTGCTCCCGAAGTGGTGGTAGAGCGTCCCTTCCGCCACCCCCGCCGCGCGGGCGATCTCCGAGGTGGTGGCGTTGCCGTACCCCTTCTCTGCGAAGAGCCGGGATGCGGTGGTGAGGATCGCGCGGCTCCTGGCGGTGTCGGTCATCGGTGTTTTCCCTCCGGTATGGTCAGTGCCCCGCCCCGGGGGCGGTCTGGTGCGCCGGCCGGCGGAGAAGGAGCAGCAGCGGCAGGACGCACGCCATCATCACGGACAGTACGTAGAAGGCGTCGTTGAATCCGAGCATCGTGGCCTGGCGGACCACCTGCGCGTAGATCCTCCTCAGGGCCGTGTTCTCCGCCAGCGCCTCGTGGATCCCGCGGGACGGCAGCAGCGCCTGCCCCTTCGCCACGGCGGCGCGGAGTTCCTCGTCGAAGGTGGTCAGGTGCTCCACGATCCGGCTCTGGTGGACCTGGGCGCGGCGGGCGAACATCGTGGCGGAGAAGGCCACGCCGATGGAGCCCCCCAGGTTCCGGAGCAGGTTGTAGATCGAGGTGGCGTTCCCCATCTGCGGCCGCGGGACGGAGGAGAGGGTGAGCGTCGTCAGGGGGATGAAGAGGAGCCCCATCCCGAAGCCGAGGTAGATCCGGGGGCCCAGCAGGGAACCGAAGTCCGCGGTGAGGGAGAAATTCGACATCGTCCACGTGGAGAAGGAGCACAGCAGGACCCCGAGCAGCAGCACGTACTTCGGGTTGTGCCGGGAGATGACCTTTCCCACGATCGGCATCGTGACGAGCGTGGCGACCCCCCCGGGGGAGAGGACCAGCCCCGCAAGGGTCGCGGTGTACCCCAGCAGCAGCTGGGCGTACAGGGGGAGCAGGACGATGCTCCCGAGGAGGTTGAAGAAGGCGACGAACATCACCACGTTGCCGCTGGCGAAGGAGAGGTTCCGGAACGCCCGCAGGTCCACCACGGGGTGCTCGGCGACGAAGAGTTCCACGATGACGAACAGGAGCAGCGCCAGGGCCGCCACGGCGCTCAATACGAGGATGAAGTCGGACTGGAACCAGTCCTCCCGCTGCCCCTTGTCCACCACGATCTGCAGCGCGCCGACCCACACGGTCAGGAGGGCGATCCCCCAGGTGTCCACCTTCTCGCCGCTGCGCTGCCGGAGGTACGGCGGATCGTGGATGAAGAGGGAGACCATGAAAACGGCGAGGAGCCCGATGGGGATGTTCACATAGAAGATCCACCGCCACGACAGGGCGTCCGTGATGTACCCGCCCATCAGCGGGCCCGCGATGGGACCGAACATGGCGCCGACGCCGAAGATGGCCATCGCCATCCCGTGCTCCCGCGGCGGAAACGTCTCCAGCAGGATCGCCTGCGACATCGGTTGCAGCGCCCCCCCGCCGATCCCCTGGAGGACGCGGAAGAAGACGAGCATTCCCAGGCTCGTGGACGATCCGCACAGCAGGGAGGCGAAGGTGAACAGGAGGACGGAGAAGGTGAGGTACCGCTTCCGGCCGAAGGTCCGGGCGAGCCACCCCGTCATCGGGATGATGATCGCGTTGGAGACGAGGTAGGAGGTCAGGACCCACGCGGACTCGTCGATGCCCGAGGAGAGGGAGCCGCGGATGTGGTCGAGGGCGACGTTGGCGACGCTGGTGTCGATGATCTCGATCAGCGTCGGCAGCATCACGGTGACGGCGACGATCCACTTGCTGCTCTCGCCGGGCGCGCCGGCGGCGCTGCCGAACGGCCCTCCCTGCCCGTTCATCGGTCGTTACCGTACCCGCACCGTGGGGACGACGGACATGCCGATCCGCAGCACGTGCTCCGGGTCCTCCCCCCGGGAGAGGACGATCTTCACCGGCACGCGCTGCACCACCTTCACGTAGTTCCCCGTGGCGTTCTCCGGGGGAAAGAGGGAGAAGACGGAGCCGGTGCCCGCCATGATGCTGTCCACTTTTCCCAGGAACTTCTTCCCCCGGTACGTGTCCACGCGGATGTCCACATCCTGTCCCGGGCGGATCCGCTCGATGTCGGTTTCCTTGTAGTTCGCCACCACCCACACGTTGTCCAGCGCTGCGACGGCGAGGAGCGACTGGCCGGGGGAGACGACCTGCCCCACCTCCACGCTCTTCCGGGTGACATACCCGTCCGCGGGGGAGAGAACGGCGGTGTACCGGCGGAACAGCTTCGCCTCCGCCAGGGCGGACTCCCGCTGGCGGAACTGGGCCTGCTGCTGGGCGACGCGGGCCTCGCGCTGGGCGATCTGCGCCTCCTGCGTCGGGACCGCCGCTTCCGCGAGCGCCAATTCCTCCTTCGCCAGGTCGTCCTGCGCCTTCGCGGTTTCCGCGTCCGTCTGTGCCCTCTCGTACACTTCCCGGCTGACGACTTCCCGGTCGAAGAGCTGCTTCATCCGCGCCGCGTCCCGGGACGCCTGCGAACGGCGGGCCGCGGAATAGGCGGTCCTCGCCCGGGCTGCCTGGATTCCGGCCGAAAGCTGCAGGAGCTGGGCCTTCGCCGCCTCCAGGTCCTTGCGCGCGGCGACCAGGTCCGCCGCACTCCCGGTGACGGCGGAGGCCGCAGCGGTCTCGCGGACGTCGAACGGCTCCGGATCGATGAGGAGGAGCTCCTCCCCCGCTTTCACCGGCTGGTTGTCCCCCACCCGCACCTCGGCTACCGTTCCCTGGATCCGCGGGGAGACCAGGTGGATCCTCCCCTCGACGAAGGCGTCGTCGGTGGCGATGCGGGACTGCCGGTATTTCCAGTACGCGAAGCCGGAGACGACCGTCGCGGCGAGGACGGCGAGGAAGATGGCGATCGCCGTCCGCTTCCGCGGGTTCGGGGGCGGCGGTCCGGGTGCCGCGGGGGACCCAGGGGCGTCTGCCACGGCGGTTCCTCCCTGCGGTCAGCGGCCCATCGCGCGCAGGAGCGACGCGACGGAGACGGCGTAATCGAAGGCGGTGTTGACGGTGTCGGTGTCGGAGCGGACCATCTGCGTCTGGGCGTCGATCATCTCGATGATGTCCCCCGCGCCCACCTCGTACCGCGCCGTGGCGAGGCGGAGGTTCTCCTCCGAGGCTTCCCGCTCCTTCTTCCGGGCGCCCAGCCGCTCCTGCGCCTCCTGCACGCTGTACGCCGATGCCTCCACCTGGAGCCGGACGCGGCGCCTCGCCTCGGTCAGCTCGTGGCGGGCGGAGGAGATCGTGGCCGACGCCTCCTTGACCTGCTCCCGGGTCAGAAACCCGGAAAAGACCGGGAGGTTCAACGTGACGGCGGCGCCGTAATTCTGCTCGAGCGGGAAGGTGTCCGCCCCGTACCCGACCCCGGCGCTCCCCGTGAGGAAGGGGTAATAGTCCGATCGCGCGAGCCGGAACGACTCGGTGGCGGCCCGCTCCTTCTCGAGAAGGGCGTGCAGCTCGGGGCGGTTCTTCTCGGCCTCCGCGACCCAGTCCGGCATGGCGCCGGGGAGCGCGAGCTCGGGGAGCTTCCCGTCCAGCCGGAAGTCGGCCGGGCCGTCGATTCCCATCCGCTGCAGCAGGGTGATCCGCGCCACGCGGAGGTCGTTCTCCACCTGGCTCACCTGGGCGCGGGCGTCGTACAGGTTCGCCTCGGCCCGGGCGACGTCGATCTTCGCCCGGACGCCGGCCTCGTAGAAAGCGGTCGCCTGGCGCAGGAGCGACTCCCTCTGGCGGAGGTTCTCCCGCTGGAACGAAAGCGTCCTCTCCGCCCGCAGGATGTTGTAGAAGGCGACCTTCGCGGCGAAGACCACGTCCTCCCGCGTCGTGGCGGCGTTCGCCCGGGTGGCTGCCGTATTGGCGTCTGCGCGGTCGACGGAAGCGCCCGTCCGCCCGAAGTCGTACAGCATCCATGTGAGATCGCCGCGGACGAAACTGTTCGACGAGACGTCGCTCAACCCCGTCTGGGTGGAGAAGGTCCGGTTGCGGGAGTAGCCGGTGGACAGGTTGACGAAGGGGTACCAGGCGGACTCCGCCTGCCCCTTCCGGGCGGCCGCCGCGTCGATTTCCGCGTCGGCCTGCTTCACCAGCGGGTGGTTCGCCAGGGCGATGGCGGCCACCTCATCGAGGGTCCAGGCGACCGGGGCCGGCGGAGGGCCGGGGGGCGTCGCGGCCGCGTTGTCGGCCGCGGCGGCGGGGACGGCGAGGGCGGCCAGAAGAAGAAGGGAAGCGACGGGTACGGTCCGGGTGCGTCGGGTCACGGGCGCCTCCTGCCGAGTGAGCGCTCAGTCGGTATCGCTCCATCGTAGGGGCTCGGCCGCGGCGGTGTCAAGAGGGCGTGCGATCAGGGATGGCGACAAGGTCCTCCCTTGCCGCCGTGGATATGGCAGCCGTTTCGAGCCGCACTTGGGTGGGCACTCTTAGCCGAATGGGGGATGCAGGCGAGGAACTCCCCTCCGCCAGCGGGTGAGGAGTGCTTCCCGCCCGCGCTACGCCGTCGTCGGCCGCTTGCCCCCGGGCTCCATCCAGGTGAGGTACCGGGCTATCCACAGGGGTCGGGTCAGGATCGGGCAGGCGGCCCACCGTTCCAGCGGCTCGATCCCGTATCGGACCATCCCGCTGTGCTGGGACGGGTCCTTGTCCTTGACCGGGTCCAGGTTCACGTAGCCCAGGTTGCGCCGCAGGCGATCGATGGTTTCCTTCTCTCCCGTGAGGAATTCCCACCCCGGTTTCGCACCGAAGACCTTGGCGTAACTCTTCAGTGCCCCCGGTGTGTCGTTCTCCGGGTCCAGGGTGATGGAGTAGAAGAAGATGTCCTTCCCGACCCGGGGTCCCAGCAGTCCCTGCACCTCCACGAGGTTCGCGGTGCCGAGGGGGCAGATCGCCTCCGCCGTGCAGATCGTGTAGAAGAAGTTGAGCAGGACGGTCTTCCCCCTGAGCAGGTCGTCGTAGAACCGGACCTCCCTGCCTTCGTGGGTGGTCAGTGGGAGGTTGAGGAACCGGTTCCTCCGCCGCTCGGCGGAGGACATATCCGCGTAGCCGTGCTTTTTCGGGGCATCGGGAGAATCCGGAACCGCCGCGAGCGCCGCGATCCCTGCGGCCGCCGCGGCCGCCCCTTTCAGGAAATCCCGCCGGTCCATGGTAGTCCCTCCTTCACGCCACGACGTTGAACAGGATCATCATGGCGTGGTCCTCGTGCACGGTGTTGTGGCAGTGCATCGGGTATTCCCCCAGCCAGTCGCGGAACTGCATGAAGATCCTGGCCTTGCTCGAGTTGTTTGTACCGAGGACGGCATCGCCGACTCCCACCATGTCCTTCCTGCCGATCTCCCAGGCCGGAGGCGCCTTCCCGTCCCGGTCGATGATCTGGACCTCCTCCATGTGGGCATGCCCCGGGTGCACCCATCCTCCCGGCGATTCGAACGTCCAGATCTCGGCGCTGTTCTGCTTGATGGTGGCGCTGAACACCTCGGGATCGAACAGGCGGCCGTTGACCGTCCACGCCCCGTTCGAACGGTCGAACTTCCAGGTCCGGGTTTTCGCGATCGGGACGTTCCGGTTGGGCAGGTCGAGGAGCGCGACCGGCACCCGGCTGTCATCCCATGCGTCCCCCACCACCCGGAACTCGACGAGGTTGGTCGGCGCAATGAGATTCCCCGTGGGGGCCCGGCCGTCCCTCTGCTCCAGCCGGTTCTGGAGGTAGATCTTCTCTCCCTGAGCGGCCTTCGAGAAGTCCACGATCACGTCCACCCGCTCCGCCACCTGCAGCCGCATGCTGCGGCGGAACAGGGGGCGGGGGATGAGGTTCCCGTCGGACGAAAGCTGGATGAAGGACTGCCCGTTGCTCAGGAAGAGTTCGTATACCCGGGAGGGGCCCCCGACGAGGAAGCGGAAGCGGTACTTGCGGGGCTTGACCTCGAGGTACGGCTGGATCACCCCGTTGACGGTGTCCTTGTCCCCCACCCATCCGTCGAGATTGAACGGGTCGAAGAAGAGCTGCCCCGTGCGGGGGTCGAACACCTTGTCGGCGATGACCATGGGGATGTCGTACTCCCCGCTGGGGAGCCGTAAGCCCGTGGTCTCGTCGCCGGTGTCCAGGTTGATGTCGTCGCTGAAGTAGGTATAGAGGGAGACGAGCCCCTTGTACGTGTTCTGGGCGGTGAAGTCGTGCATATGGTCGTGGAACCAGTGGAAGCCCAGGGTCTCCCGCACGTCGCCGGGTACGGTCCTTCCGTTCCAGCTGGTTTCCGGGTGGGTCTTCGAGAATCCGGCGCGGACGTTGGGCCAGTGGAAATCCTTGAAGAGCTTTGCTCCGTAGAACTGGAGCGGCCCCCCGTCCGACCCGGAGGCGACGTGCCCGTTATGGAGGTGGGTGGAGGTCTCGTTGATCCCGAATCCCCCGTTCTCCTCCGGGAGATCGTTATGGATCCGGTGGACGACCGGTTGTCCATACCGGCCCTTGATCCAGAGCGGCCCCGCCTTCTTCGTCGAAGCCTCCACGAAGGTCCAGACCGTGGAAGGCGGCACCCCGTCGATGTCGGGATAGAAGTCGTGCTGGACCGCCTTCTCGATGCTTTCGTACATCACCGTGGGGTAGAACCGTTCCCAATACTGGTGGTCCGGGCGGCTGGCCTCCCGGAACCCGGTGACCGCGGACGCGGCGGGATTCACTCCTTTGGTGGGGGCCGGATTCAGGGTGACCGGCGTCATGACGGCCGGTATCGGGAGGGGATCGACGAAGGGCGTGTTCCGCGGACTCCGGAGCTCGAGAGACCCGTCGCTTCCCGATCCGCTCGCCGCGTGCGCCCAGTACGGCCTGAAATTCCGCATCCCATGCATGGCGGCGACGCCGGCCCCTCCCGCCACCAGTCCCATCCGGAAGAGCTCCCTCCGGTTCAACCGCGCTTTCGCGATGTCGCGGATCTCCTGCATGTACCGGGCAACGAGCTTTTCCTTCTTTTTCGCGTCCGGGAGAATGATCTTGCCCGCCATGGCGTTTCACCTCATGACTATTCGCCCTATACGTTGCCGTCTCCGCAGCCCGTATGTGATCGGCTCGCCATGGGTGGCCTGCGCCGCAGCCCGTGTGATGCGATCGGCTCGCCAATTGTTGCCTCTCTGCAACACATTCGCGATCGGTCACCCTCGGCCCGGTGGTGCTCCCGGTGGTAAAAGATGCCTCACATTAAGCAAGGACCATTCCCGAAAACGGCGGATGCCTTGTCTTCACTGGAATTTGTTTTTCATTTCAAAAGGATGAAATATTTATAGAGGATACCGCCTGTTTCCAACGCTCGCGGGGAGGCGCGACATCTTTTTCCGGAAGTACGGGGAAAACGCGGAAAACGCTACGGGATCCGACAGATGCGTTGGTTGGGGAGCGGATGCGGGTGAGACGATTTTTTCAACCCTTTCCGCCGGTTTTCCACGGAAGGGGCAGGAGCAGGGCGAGCACGACGCCGAGGGCGGGCAGCAGATTGACGAGGTGCGTCGCCGACGGGACGCCGTACCGGTCCGCCACCGCGCCCAGCAGGGTGACCCCGACGCCGCCGGTGCCGATGGCGAACCCCGCGATCGCCCCCGACGCGGTGGCCATCCGCCTCGGGAACAGTTCCTGCGCCATCACGATGGTGACGGAGAAGGTGGAGACGATCGTCCCCCCCAGCAGGGCGGCCAGCGCGAAGACGGGCCACCCCGTCGCGCGGAGGAACAGGAAGACGAGGGGGATCTGCAGGACGAAGGAACCGAAGAGAAACCGGCGGTGGCCGAACCGGTCCGCCAGCGGGCCGCCGATCACGGTGCCCACGGTGCCCGAGCCGAGGAAGAGGAAGAGGAGGGTGGCGACGTAGGCGGGGTCGCTTTTCAGCTGCGCCTGGTAGAGGAAGGGGATGTACGTGGCCAGCCCGAGCTGGGTCCAGGAGCGCAGCACCACGATCAGGATGATGAGGGAGACGGCGTACAGCGGGCGGTCCACGGCGCCCGGCCCGTTCCTCCGCGGGGCGGCGGACGCCGACAGGATCCGGTCCCGGATGGCCGGCAGGGCGGGAAGGAAGAGGAGCGCCGCCGCGGCCGCCGGGACGAGGAGGGCCGACGCCGCCGGGAGCCCGTAGCCGGTCACGAGAAAGATCGCCGCGGGGCCGCCGATGGCGAACCCCAGGTTCCCCCCCACGGAGAAGAGGGACATCCCCGTGGCCCGTCTCTCGGATGCGATGCACGCCGTCGCCTTGAACCCCTCCGGGTGGAACGCCGCCGTTCCCAGCCCCGTGAACATGACGAACGCCACCAGCCACCAGAAGGTCGGCGAGTGGGGGATCAGCGCCGCGCCGAGACCGGTGACGGCGCACCCCAGCGGCATCAGGAAAGGGAACGGCCTCCGGTCCGTGACGTACCCGAAGAGGGGCTGGATCACAGAGGAGGTCAGGTGGGCCGCCATCAGCAGCGTCCCGGTGACGGCGTACGAGAGGGCGAAACGTTCCTTCAGGAACGGCAGGAGAGCCGGAAGGGCACCCTGCACGATGTCATTGCACATGTGCCCGAAGGAGAGCACGAAGAGGAGGGCGCCGGGGGAGTTCACCGGTACATCCCGTCCGCGATGTCGTCGTTCCCCAGCAGGAGCATGACGAGGCGGTCCACCCCGAGCGCGGCGCCCGCGCAGGGAGGAAGCCCCCGGCGGAGCGCCTCGAGGAACCCCGGATCGACCGGGAGCTCCTGGCCGGTCCTGCGGCGGTGCCGCTCCGCAAGCAGAGCCAGGCGTTCCTCCTGCTCGCCGGCGTCGGTCAGCTCCTCGTACCCGTTGACGAGTTCGACGCCCCCCACGAATCCCTCGAACCGCTCGGCCACATCCGGCCGGCCGGTGCGGCGGCGCGCCATGGCCCCGAGGGCGGCAGGGTACCCGGTGAGGAAGCACTTCCCCCGCGCGGCCGCGGCCGGCTCGATCCCGTCGAGCAGGGCGCGGAAGAAGATGTCCTCCCACGATTCGTCCCGGCCGGGGCGCGACCCTTTCCGGGAAAGCGCTTCCCGCAGGCCGGCCTCGTCCGTCATCCCCGCCCCGAGGAGCTCCCGGAAGGCGTCGTCGAGCTCCCACCGCGGCCAGGGCGTGGAAAGGGGGATATCCCTCCCGCCGCGGGAAAGCGTCTCGCGGCCCGTCGCCTCGCGGATCAGGGTGACGAGCAACTCCTCCACGTCCCGCATCACCTCCCCCGTCCCCCCGCCGACGCGGTACCACTCGAGCATGGTGAACTCGGGGGCGTGGAGGGGGGATCCTTCCCGGTCGCGGTACACCTTGCCGAGAAAGAAGATGTCCCCGGATCCCGCCGCGAGGAGCTTCTTCATGGCCAGCTCGGGGGAGGTGTGGAGGAAGAGGCGGGACGCGTTCCCCGAGGGATCCTCCACCCGGATGGGGAAGACGTTGGGGTCGATGTTCGGGTATCCTTGCGCCGCGGGGGTGTCCACCTCGAGAAAGCGGCGGCCGCGGAAGAAGCGGCGGATCCCGTCCAGGATCCGCGCCCGCGCCCGCAGCGCCTCCCAATGCAACCCGCCGTCGGCGAGCCGCCTCCACGTCTCCATTCCCCTCCCGCCACCGCTCATGCCGCTGCTACGGTACCCGCGGGGGCGTGAAGGGGATCGCCGGCCCGGACAGCCCGCCGGCGAGGAACTCCTTGAGCGCCGTCTTCTCCTCTTTCGAGAGCCCCAGCGGTTTCAGCAGCGGGGACTTCCCCGGATCCTGCCCGCCGCCGCGGTCGAAGAAGTCGATCACCTCCTCGAGGGACGAAAACGACCCGTTGTGCATGTAGGGGGCCGTCCGCGCGACCTCGCGAAGCGGGGGGGTGGCGAACGCCTTCCAGTCCGCCGGGTCCTTCG
>JAGGAJ010000051.1 GCA_017889845.1 Deltaproteobacteria bacterium | reverse complement strand
CCGGGGAGGAGGCCGGGTTCCCGGAACCGGGGGAGCTGGTCGCCCCGGAAGGGGAGCTCCTCGCAGCCCTCGCCGGGGTGCCGCTACTCGCATTCGACGGCATCGAGGTCCCGCCGTTCGGGCGGAAGGAACCGCTGCGCGGCGACGCGGGGGTGGACGGGAACGAGGACATCCGGCGCAGCACCGCCACCGCCTCCTCCGAGGGGCTCCTCTACCCGCTCGCCGGCGAGGCGAAGGCGTGGTGGAAGCGGGGGGAGCGGTTCGTCCTCTCCTCCCTGTCCCCTTCCCAGGCGGACCGGATGGAGGACCTCCTCTCCCGGTACGCGCTCCCGCTGATCCGGGTCGACACCCTCCGCGAAGCCCTCGGGAGGGACCGCGGGGTGTACCTCTGCGTGTCGGAGGTGACGCGGGGGTACCGGGCCCCGGAGCTCGGCGCGGCGGTGGTCACGGAGAGCGAGGTCTTCGGGGAGAAGACCCGCGCCCGGCGCGCGCGCCGCGAGCCGGCCGCCTTCCCCGAGGAGTTCTCCCTCGCCGACCTGCGGGTGAACGACCCGGCGGTGCACGTGGACCACGGCGTCGGGATCTATCGCGGGCTGCTGCGGCGCCGGGCTGCCGGGACGGAGGGGGACTTCCTTGTCCTCGAGTACGCGGGGGGCGACCGGCTCTTCGTCCCCGTGGACAAGATGTCCCGGGTGCAGCGGTACGTGGCGTCGGAGGACACCCGCGCCCAGCTCTCGCGCCTCGGCGGGACGGCGTGGCAGCGGGCGAAGAAGAAGGTCCGGGACGAGCTGCTGGCGATGGCGCAGGAGCTGGTGGATCTTCAGGCCCGGCGCCAGATCGCGGAGAAGCACCCCGTCTCTCCTCCCGATGCGGTATTCCGCGAGTTCGAAGCGGCCTTCCCGCACGAGGAGACGCCCGACCAGGAGCAGGCGATCCGGGAGGTGCTCTCGGACCTCGCCTCCGGGCGGCCGATGGATCGGCTGGTGTGCGGCGACGTGGGGTACGGCAAGACCGAGGTGGCCATCCGGGCGGCCTTCAAGGTGGTGATGGACGGGCGGCAGGCGGCGGTGCTGGTTCCCACGACCGTCCTCGCGGAACAGCATTACCAGACCTTCATGCGGCGCCTCGCGGGGTATCCGGTGCGGGTTGCGAACCTCTCCCGGTTCCGGGCGCGGAAGGAGCAGGCGGAGGTGGTGAAGGGGATGTCGAAGGGAACGGTGGACGTCGTCATCGGCACGCACCGCCTCCTGCAGAAGGACGTGAAGTTCGCAGACCTCGGCCTGGTGGTGATCGACGAGGAGCAGCGGTTCGGCGTGGCGCACAAGGAACGCCTGAAGAGGATGCGCGCCACGGTGGACGTGCTGACCCTGTCGGCCACGCCGATCCCGCGCACCCTCCACATGGCCTTCTCCGGGATCCGGGACGTGAGCCTCATCGCCACGCCGCCGGAGGACCGGCTCTCCATCCGGACCTTCGTCCTCCCCTTCGCGGAGGAGACGATCCGCGAGGCGGCGGGACGGGAGATCCGCCGGGGAGGGCAGGTCTTCTTCGTCCACAACCGCGTCATGACCATTCCGGCGATGGAGCGGTACCTGCGGGAGCTCCTCCCCGACGCGCGGATCGCCGTGGGGCACGGCCAGATGGACGAGGAGACCCTCTCCCGGGCGATGGACGACTTCGCCGCCCGCCGCGCGGACATCCTGCTGTGCAGCGCCATCATCGAGGCGGGGCTGGATCTCCCCAACGCGAACACGATCCTGGTGAATCACGCCCACCGGTTCGGGCTGGCCCAGCTGTACCAGCTCCGGGGCCGCGTGGGGCGTGACCGGCACCGGGCCTACGCGTATTTCCTCGTGCCGAAGGACGTGGCCCTGACGAGGGACGCAACGAAGCGCCTCGCGGTCCTCACGGAACTCACGGAGCTGGGGTCGGGGTTCAAGATCGCCTCGCACGACCTCGAGATCCGCGGGGCGGGGAACCTGCTGGGGAAAGACCAGTCCGGGCAGATCCACCAGGTGGGGTACGAGCTGTACACGCAACTCCTCTCCGAGGCGGTGGAGGAGCTGTCGGGCAGGGCGGCGGCGCACGAGGAGGAGCCGGAGCTCGAACTGCGGATCCCGGCGTTCCTCCCGGACGACTACATCCCCGAGGCGGGGGTGCGGCTGGAGTTCTACCGGAAGCTCTCCCTCGCGAGGACGCTGGATGCGGCGGACGAGATCGAGATGGCCCTCCTGGACCGGTTCGGGCGGCTCCCCGCTCCCGCGCGGGCGCTGTGCGACCTGGCAAGGCTGCGCGCGGGGATGCGGGCCGCCGGGGTGGCGGAGCTCAAGCGCGGGGACGGGGTCCTCTTCCTCTCCCTGTCGCCCCACTCGGCGTTCGACCGCGGGCAGCTGGTGGAGTGGGTGACACGGGAGCGGAAGACCTACTCGTTCGTGCGCGGGGAGGTCCTTGCGGCGCGCCTGCCCGGCGAGGGGCCGGAGGAGGTCCTGCAGGCGGCGAAATACCTGTTGAACCGCTTCGGTACGGGCAGTAGCATATGAACGCACTCCGTCGACACTCTTTGGCCAAGGAGAGCCACTCCATGCGTAACGTGTTTGTTTTGTGCGGGTTTTGCGTACTGTTCGCCGTCGCGTGCGGCACCCCGCCCGGGAAGGGCCAGGGGCGGGTGTACGCCGTGGTGAACGGGGAGCCCATCACGGAGGCGACGCTCCAGAAGGAAGTGGAGGGACTTCCCCCCTACGTCCGGCCGATCCTCGAAACGCCGGCGGGACGTGCGCAGTTCCTGGAAAGCGTGATCACGCGGGACCTCCTGCTTCGGGAGGCGCTGCGGCGGGGGATCGACCAGCGGATCGAGGTGGCGGACCGGGTGTCGATGGCCCGGAAGTCGATCCTGCTGGAGGCGCTGCTGCGCGACGTGGCGGACAAGGCGCCGGGCCTGGGCGACGATGCGCTGCGCAAGGCCTACGACGAGAACGCGGCGCAGTTCCAGGTGGGGGAGCGGGCGAAGGTGAGCCACATGCTCTTCCGCGACAAGGCGCTCGCGGAGGCGATGTTCCGGCGCGCGAAGGCGGGGGAGCCGTTCGAGGCGCTGATGAAGGAAGTGGGAACCCGCGACGGCGAGGTCGCAGCGGACCTGGGGGACATCGAGCGGGGGAATTTCGTGAAGGAGTTCGAGGAGGCGGTCTTCGCCGCCGCGCCCGGCAGCGTGGTGGGGCCGGTGAAGACCAACTACGGCTGGCACGTGATCAAGGTGTACGAGAGGAAGCCGGCCGGGGTCCGCCCCTTCGAGGAGGTGAAGCCGCAGCTTCTGGCCGAGCAGCGGGAACGGGCGCAGCGGGACGCCTTCGAGGCGCTGATCGCCGAACTCCGGAAATCCTCCAACGTCCGCGTTCTCGTCAAGATGGAGGAAGGGGCGGCCAAGACCACCCCCGCCCCCGGCGCGCCGCCCGCACCGGCGAAATGACCCTTCGCTGAAGCGGGAACCCTCATGTGCAAGGGGCGCAGCGGGTGTCGCGCTGGTCGCGGCGCTCGCCGCGCTTCTTTGGAGTTGCTCCCGCGGGCCCGAAAAGCGGTCCGACGCGGAGGTCGTGGTGGCCGAGGTGAACGGCACCCTCGTCGTCCTGTCGGACGTGAAGAGGGAGATCCTCTCGATACGCGGCTACACGCCCTCCCTCGAGTCGAAGGGGCCGACCCGCACTGAGGTCTCCGAGGCGATGCGGCTGCTGATCGAGCGCGCCATCGTCCTGCGGGAGGGGGAACGCCGGGGAGTGGTGGTCTCCGACGCGGCCCTCGAGGAGGAGACGATGCGGATCCGGGGAGACTTCCCGCCCGGGGGGCTCGAGAAGGCGCTGCTGCAGGTGGGGATGGACACCGGCATGTGGCGGGAGCAGCTGAGGCGGTCTCTCCTGTACCGGAAGTCCGCCGAGGCGATCGTCGCCTCCATCGCCACGGTGACGCCCCAGGAAGTGCAGGCGGCGTTCCGCGTAAGAGGGAAACCCGGTACCCGCCCCGAACGGATCCGGGTCCGGCAATACCTCTTCGATTCGGTGGAGCACGCCTCTTCCGCCCGGGAGGCGCTCGCGGGGAAAGCGTCTCCCGACGGGAGCGGGGAAGCCGCAACCTCGGGGGTGGATCTCGGATTCTTCTCGCGGGAGGAGCTCCCCCCGGAACTTCCTGCGGATCTGTTTCGTCTGATGGAGGGTGAGATGAGCGAGCCGGTCTCCCGGGATGGATCGGCGAGCCTGTTCCAGGTGACGGAGCGGGAGGCGGCGGGGCCGGAGACGGCGGAGGCGGAGGAGGCACGGATCCGCGAGGAGCTCCTCGTTCCCCGGAGGGAGGAGGCGTTCCGCCGGTGGCTGTCGGAGGCCACCGCGCAGGCGAGCGTGAAGGTGCGGGCAGAACTGCTGGAAAAACTGGCGGAGGGGAAGACATGAGGCGGGAAGGGAGGGGGATCCTGGCCCTGGCCACCGGGGCGGTGCTCCTCTGCCTCGCGGCGCCGGGATATGGCCGGGTGATCGACGGGGTGGTCGCCGTGGTGAATGACGAGCCGGTCACCTTCTCCGAGGTGCGGGAATCGGTCGCGGAGGCGCTGGGGATTCCGGTGGGGGATGCGGACGGTTTCCTCCGGGAGGAGCGGGACTCCCGCATCGTGATCCGGTGGATCGAAGCCCTCGTCGAGGCGGTCCTCGTGCGGCAGGAGCTTGTGAAGCAGGGCCAGCCGGTCCCGGATGCGGATATCGACAAGGCGGTGGAATCCGTCCGGAAGTCGAACGGGATGAGCGAGGCGCAGTTCGTCGAAATCCTCGGGCGGGAGGGACTGACGCTCGCGACGTACCGCCGCCGGCTCCGGTGGCAGATGGAGCGCGGCGCGATCGTCCGGGCGAAGAAATTCAAGGACGTGTCGGTGACGGAGCAGGAAGTGCGGGAATATTTCCGGGAGAACGCGGATCGGTTCCTCGTCGGATCGCAGGTGCAGGAGGAGGCCATATTCCTCCCCTTCCCCGCCGCCGATCCGCAGGCGGCAGGCGACCCGGCCGCTCCGGCGCGGTTCGCGGCGCAGCAGGCCGCCGAGGCGATCCGCGGGGGCAAGACGATCAGGGAGGCGTACGAGCTGGCGCGCAGGACGCTCCCCGCGGCGCAGTGGGTCGAGTGCGACTTCGTTCCGGTGGAGGACCTGCTGCCGGAGATGCAGCGGGAGCTCCGGCGGCTCCGCACGGGGGATATTTCCCAGCCGTTCTTCACCGAAGCGGGGATCTACATCATCCGCGTCGTCGCGCGTCGGGGAGGCAAGACCGGGGACTTCGCCCCCGTGAAGGAATCCCTCACCGAGGAACTGACCGACCGGCGCAGCGAGAAGGCGTACGCCGACATCCTCGCTGAGCTGAAGAGGACGGCGTCCATCGACGTCCGGCTCTGACCCGGCCGACGTTCCGCCCGGAGAGACCGCCATGCCGCCCCGGATCGCCATCACCATGGGAGACCCCTCCGGGGTCGGCCCCGAGATCGTCGTCCTCGCCCACGCGCGGGAGGAGCTCTTTTCCCGGTGCCGCCCGGTGGTGTACGGCGACCCCGGTATCCTGCGGCGCGCCGCCCGGGTCGTCGGCCTTCCCCTCCCGGTCGTGGGGGAGGAGGAGGGAGGTCCGGGGCGGGTCGCCGTCGCCGCCCGCTCCCGCCTCGACCCGGCGGAGGTCCCGTTCGGCCGCCCTTCCCTCCCGGGCTACGTGGCGATGGCCGGTTACATCCGCGCCGCGGCGGAGGATGTCCTCTCGGGAAAGGCCGCCGCGATCGTCACCTGTCCCGTCTCCAAGGAGGGGCTTGCGGCCGCGGGGGTCCCCTTCCCCGGCCACACGGAGTTCCTGGCCCACCTGTGCGGTGGCGCCGACGTGGTCATGATGCTGGCGGGGGACCGGCTGCGGGTGGCCCTCGCGACGATCCACGTCGGGCTGCGCCGGGCGCTGGAACTTCTCTCCCCCGCCCTCATCGAAAAGACCGTGCGGATCACCTACGCCTTTTTCCGGAAGCACATGGGCACCCCCGCCCCGCGGATCGCCGTGGCCGGCGTCAACCCCCACGCGGGCGAGGGGGGGATGTTCGGCGACGAGGAGGCGACGCTCGTCGCACCGGCGGTGGCCGCCTGCCGGGCGGCGGGGATCGACGCCACGGGCCCGTATCCTCCCGACACGGTCTTCCACCGCGCGTACCACGGCTCCTTCGACGTGGTCGTGGCGATGACCCACGACCAGGGCCTCATCCCGCTGAAGCTCGTCCACTTCGAGGACGGGGTGAACGTGACGATGGGGCTTCCCATCGTACGCACCTCCGTCGACCACGGCACCGCCTACGACATCGCCGGGACCGGGACGGCGAACCCCGCGAGCCTGCTGGCCGCCGTGCGGATGGCGGCGGGGATGGCGAAGGGAAGATAGCCGTGGCTCTCGACCGGATCGTCGTTCGCGGCGCGCGCGAACACAACCTCAAGAACATCGACGTGGAGATCCCGCGGGACCGCCTCGTGGTGATCACGGGTGTCTCGGGGTCGGGGAAGTCGTCCCTGGCCTTCGACACGATCTACGCGGAGGGGCAGCGCCGGTACGTCGAGTCCCTCTCCGCCTACGCCCGCCAGTTCCTCGAGCAGATGGAGAAGCTCCGCCTACGCCCGCCAGTTCCTCGAGCAGATGGAGAAGCCCGACGTCGACGTGATCGAGGGGCTCTCCCCCGCCATCTCCATCGAGCAGAAATCGGTCAGCAGGAACCCCCGCTCCACCGTGGGCACGGTCACCGAGATCTACGACTACCTGCGGCTCCTGTTCGCCTCCGCCGGCCGCGTCCACTGCCCCTCCTGCGGGAAGGAGATCCGCCAGCAGACCGTGACGCAGATCGTGGACGCCGTCCTGGCGGTGGGGGAAGGCGCGCGCGTCCAGCTGTGGGCGCCCGTCGTTCGCGGGCGCAAGGGGGAGTACCGTTCGGTGCTCGCGAGGCTCGCCCGGGACGGATACTCCCGCGTGGTGGTGGACGGGGAGGCGCGGGATCCATCGGAGCCGATCGACCTGGACCGGAAGCGCAAGCACGACATCGACGTGGTGGTGGACCGGCTGCGGGTCGCGGACGGCGCGCGGGGCCGACTGGCCGACTCCGTCGCCCTGTGCCTCAAGCTCTCCGAGGGGCTGGTGCGGGTGGTGGACGAGCGGGGGGACGGCACCCTGTACAGCGAGAAGTACGCCTGCCCGGACTGCACCGTCAGCCTCCCCGAGGTCGTGCCGCGGCTGTTCTCCTTCAACAGCCCCCACGGGGCGTGCCCGGAGTGCGACGGCCTGGGGACGACGATCTACTTCGACCCGGAGCTGGTGGTTCCCGATCCGGGGAGGTCGATCCGCAACGGCGCGGTGGCGCCGTGGAGCCGCAGGACCCAGATCTTCTATCACCAGCTCCTCGCGGGGCTCGCTTCCCACTACCGGTTCTCCCTTGACGTTCCCTTCGGAAAACTACCGGACCGGGTACGGGATCTCGTCCTGTTCGGCTCGGCGGGGGAGCCGGTGCGCTTCGCCCTCGAAGAGGGGGACCGCCGGTTCTCCTTCACCAAGCCGTTCGAGGGGGTGGTGAACAACCTGGAGCGGCGCTTCCGGGAGACCGACTCGGAAGACGTGCGGGAGGAGCTCTCCCGGTACATGAACAACCGGCCGTGCCGGGCGTGCGGCGGCGCGCGGCTGAAGAAGGAAGCGCTCTGCGTCACCGTCGGCGGCAAGGGGATCGACGCGGTCACGGCCCTGTCCGTATCGGAGGCGCTGGAGTTCTTCCGGACGCTTCCGCTCACGACGCGGGAGGAGCAGATCGCCGCGCGGATCCTGAAGGAGATCCGGTCGCGCCTGACGTTCCTCGCCGACGTGGGGCTTTCGTACCTGAACCTGTCGCGGGCGTCCTCCACGCTCTCGGGGGGCGAGGGGCAGCGGATCCGGCTGGCCACGCAGATCGGCGCGTCCCTCATGGGGGTGCTCTACATCCTCGACGAGCCCTCCATCGGGCTGCACCAGCGGGACAACCGGCGGCTCCTCTCGACCCTCACCCGGCTGCGGGACCTGGGAAACACGGTGCTCGTGGTGGAGCACGACGAGGAGACGATCCGCACGGCGGACCACGTGATCGACATGGGACCGGGGGCGGGGGAGCACGGCGGGCATGTGGTGGCGTCGGGCCCCCCGGACGAGATCCTTCGGTGCGAGGCGTCCCTCACGGGCCAGTACCTGTCCGGGAAGAAGGAGATCCCCGTTCCCCGGGCGCGCAGACGCGCAAACGGCCCCGTGCTGTCCGTCACCGGCTGCCGGGCGAACAACCTGAAGGGGATCGACGTGACCATCCCGCTGGGCGTGATCACGTGCGTCACCGGCGTGTCGGGGTCCGGCAAGTCCACGCTGATCCTCGACACGCTGCACCGGGCGCTGGCGCAGAAGCTCACCGGCGCGAGGGAGCGCCCCGGGGAGTACCGGACCCTCTCGGGGCTTTCGCACGTGGACAAGGTGATCCACATCGACCAGTCGCCCATCGGCCGGACGCCGCGGTCCAACCCCGCGACGTACTCCGGCGTCTTCACCCCGATCCGCGACCTATTCGCCCTGCTCCCCGAGAGCAAGGCGCGGGGCTACCGGCCCGGCCGGTACTCCTTCAACGTGAAGGGGGGCCGGTGCGAGGCGTGCGAGGGGGACGGGATCATCCGGATCGAGATGCACTTCATGCCCGACGTGTACGTCACGTGCGAGGAGTGCCGCGGGCGGCGGTACAACCGGGAGACGCTGGAGATCGCCTACAAGGGGAACAACATCGCGGACGTCCTCGGGATGACCGTGGACCAGGCGCTGGAATTCCTCTCCCCGATCCCGCCGATCCGCCACAAGCTCACGACGCTGTCGCGCGTGGGGCTGGGGTACATCCGGCTGGGGCAGTCCGCCACCACGCTGTCGGGAGGGGAGGCCCAGCGGGTGAAGCTGGCGCGGGAGCTGTCCCGCCGCGCGACGGGAAAGACGGTCTACCTGCTGGACGAGCCCACCACGGGGCTCCACTTCGACGACATCTCGAAGCTGCTGTCGGTCCTGCACCTCTTCGCCGACGCAGGGAACACGGTGATCATCATCGAGCACAACCTCGACGTCATCAAGTCCGCCGACCACGTGATCGACCTGGGCCCCGAGGGCGGCGACCGGGGCGGGGAGATCGTGGCGTGCGGCACGCCCGAGGAGATTGCCCGCGACCCGCGCTCCTTCACGGGGCAGTTCCTGCGCCGCGTCCTCCACACCTCCGCCGCCGCGGGATGAGCCGGCAATGGCCGGCGAAAGGAGCAGGCAATGGGTAGGAAAACCGCGGTGGCTTCCGCGATCCTGTTTTGCCTGGCGACGGCCGTATCGCACGCGGGCCTGATGGACGACATCGGCAACCTTCTCGGAGGGGGGAAAGTCTCCGGGATTTCCGGAAACGTCGCCGAAGACGCCCGGGTCGTCTCCGGGCTGAAGGAGGCCCTCTCCATCGGCGCGGCGAACGCGGTCGCCGACACGTCGAAGGTGGACGGGTATTTCGCAAACCAGGCCATCCGGATCCTGGTTCCGGATAAGGTGCGCAAGGTGACCGACGTGCTCGGGAAGGTGGGGTACCAGAAAGAGGTGGACGAATTCGTCCTCAGCATGAACCGGGCGGCGGAGAAGGCCGCGCCGCGGGCGAAGACGTATTTCGTCGATGCGATCCGGGAGATGACGTTCGAGGACGCGCGGAAGATCCTTGGCGGCGGGGACACCGCCGCGACGGAATATTTCCGGAGCAAGACGCAGAAGAAACTGTACGACGAGTTCCGTCCCTCCGTCTCCGCGAGCATGGACGAGGTCGGGGTGACCCGCTCCTACAAGAACATGGTCGGGAAGTTCTCCACCCTTCCGCTGGTCAAGAGCCCCGAATCGATCGACCTGGACGACTACGTCACCGGCAAGGCGCTCGACGGGCTGTTCTTCATGCTGGGCCAGGAGGAGAAGAAGATCCGCACCGACCCGGCGGCCCGGGTCACGGACCTGCTGAAGGACGTGTTCGGAGGGAAGTGAGCCGGGGTTACGCTGCGGAGGTTTTCTTGCGGCCCCCGGCGGCCTCGCCCAGGAGTTTCTGCGCCACCTCGTCCGGGAAGAGGTGGTTCACTTCCCTTTCCACGGCCGACAGAACCGGGTGGGTGCGGTTCTCGTCCTGCAGGCACCACACCTCCCCCATGTCCTCGTCCACCGTCAGCACCCCGCCGGTGACCACCAGCGGGAACATGATGCAGAAGCGCGGTTTGAACTCCCACTCGTGCCGCCCGAGGGCGATGGCCGCCTTCTGGAGGGAGCAGCCGTGTCCGGGATGGAAGAAGACGCAGTAGTCGCCCGCCGTGTTGGTTTCCACTGCCGTGCCGCTCGGGCAGTCCGGGTCCTTCAGGGTTTCCCCGAACCACAGGGACGGGTCCTTCGCCTCGTGGCGGACGTAGGGGAGGAAGAGGTCCGCGTTCCGCAGGATCGCTTCGCGCTCCTCGAGGTCGGCCCATACGCCGCCCTGGCAGCAGCGGCTCCTGCACCGGTCGAGGGCACAGCGGTGGGGGAACCTGGCGCGGAACACGTGCGGGTCGATCTTCATCGGGGAACACCTTTCCCACGTCGGGTATTGCCGCGCGACATATCGCGGGTGAAGTCCTCATTCTATTCGCGCGCGTTTCCCCGGGCAAGACCTCTTGCGAATTTTCCCGCTTCGATGACGAGGAAGACGCCGACGCTCCCCGCGGCGCAGAGTCCGAGGGTGCTCCCCTGCAGCGCGACGGTGCGGAAGACCGCCTGCAGCGGCGGCGCATACACCACCGCGAGCTGCAGGAGCACCGTGACGCCGACGGACAGCAGCAGCGGACGGTTCGACAGGAGGCCGCGGCGGTACAGCGGATCCCGCACCGACCGGATCGCCAGCACGTGCGCCATCTGCGCGAACGTGAGCGTGGTGAAGAGCGCGGTGCGCCAGGCCGGGTCGCCGGCGCGGAACAGGGGGAGCGCGACGCCGAGGCACAGGACCCCGAGGAGCGTCCCGACCGCCAGGATGTATCCCCACGTGCCGCGCCCCAGCACCCCCTCCTCCGGCGGGCGGGGCGGGCGGCGCATGACGTCCTCCTCCGCGGGCTCCACCCCCAGCGCCAGCGCCGGGAGGCCGTCGGTCAGCAGGTTGATCCAGAGGATCTGCAGCGGGAGCAGCGGCAGCGGCATGCCGAGCAGGGGCCCCAGGAGCATCACGAGGATCTCCCCCACATTGCTCGCCAGGATGAAGAGGACGAACTTCCGGACGTTGTCGTAGATGACCCGGCCTTCCTCGACGGCGGCGACGATGGTGGCGAAGTGGTCGTCCGTGAGGACCATGTCGGACGCCTCCCGGGCCACGTCGGTGCCGCACTCCCCCATCGCCACGCCGATGTCGGCCTTCCGCAGCGCGGGGGCGTCGTTGACGCCGTCCCCGGTCATCGCGACCACGTGTCCGTCGGCGCGGAGGGCGGAGACGATGGCGAGCTTGTGCTCGGGGGATACGCGCGCGTAGACGTCGGTCGTCCGGGCGGCCGCTGCGAGTTCCCCCGGCGTCATGCGGGAGAGATCCGCGCCCGTGACCGCCGGGGCGCCCCGGTCGATCCCGAGCGCGCGCGCCACGGCGAGGGCGGTCCGCGGGTGGTCCCCCGTGATCATCACCGGGCGGATCCCCGCGGCGCGGCACGTGGCCACGGCCGCGGCCGCCTCCGGCCGGGGCGGGTCGATCATCCCGACGAGGCCGAGGAACACGAGGCCGGGTTCCCGCTCCTCCGCCCACCTCTCGTCCGGCCACCCCGACAGGGGCCGGAAGGCGACGCCCAGCACGCGGAGCCCGCGGTCCGCCATCTCCGCGACCTCCGCGAGGATCCGCTCCCGGCCGGCAGTGGCGAGCGGACGCGGTCCGTCAACCGCCCATTCCGTCCCGCAAAACGGCAGCAGACCGTCCGCCGCGCCTTTCGTGACGGCGAAGACAGACGCACCCCCAAGGAAGGGGAGCACCGCCTCCCCGACCGTGTCGCGCACGCTTGCCGCTATCCGGTCCGCCTCGTGGGCCGTCGTCATCCGCTTCCGCTCGGAGGTGAAGGGGACCTCGGCGCGCCGGGGGAACCGCTCCTCCAGCTCCCCCTTGGGCAGTCCGAAGCGCGCGGACAGTTCGGCGAGGGCCACCTCGGTGGGGTCGCCCAGCGGGGGAACGCCGGCCGCCGTCGCGACCACCGCGTCGTTGCACAGCGCGCACGCCGCGGCGAGGAATACGTGGGGAGCCGGGAGGGACGGAGGGGAAGCACCCGCCTCGACGGAGGCGCGCATCCCCGCGGATGCGATCTCCGCCACGGTCATCCGGTTCCGGGTGAGCGTCCCGGTCTTGTCGGAGCAGATCACCGTCACGGACCCCAGCGTCTCGACGGCGGGGAGCTTTCGGATGAGCGCGCGGCGGGCGAGCATCCGTTGCGAGCCGAGGGCGAGAGTCACGGTCACGACGGCCGGCAACCCTTCCGGGACGGCCGCCACGGCGAGGCTCACCGCGGTGAGGAAGAGCAGCCCCGGCTCCTCCCCGCGCAGGAGTCCCATCCCGAAGAGGACGGCGACGATGGCGAGTGCGAGAAGGGCCAGGTCCCTGCCCAGCCTGGCCATCCTCTTCTGGAGAGGGGTTGGTTCCCGACGGACCTCGGAAAGCATCCGGGCGATCCGCCCCAGTTCGGTCCCCGCTCCCGTGGCCGTCACGACCGCCGTTCCGCGGCCGTGGACCACGGTGGTCCCCAGGTGCAGGCAGTTCCGCCGGTCGGCGAGGGGTAGATCCGGGTCGGGGAGGGTGTCCGGCGATTTTTCCACCGGCGTGGATTCGCCGGTCAGGGGCGACTCGTCGGCCCGCAGGGAGTGCCCCTCGACCAGGCGGGCGTCCGCCGGGACGCGGCACCCTGCATCCAGCAGCACGATGTCGCCGGGGACGAGATCCCTCGCGGGGACCACCAGGACCCGCCCGTCCCTGCGCACGCGCACCTCCGGGGCGGCGAGCCTCCGGAGGGCCGCCACCGCCTTCTCCGCGCGGTACTCCTGGGTGAACCCCAGTAGGGCGTTCAGGACGACGATGGCGAGGATCGCGGCGGCGTCGGCGGGGTCGCGCAGCAGGGCGGACACGGCGGCGGCGAACAGCAGCACCGCCACCATCGTGGTGGCGAACTGCGAGAGGAGGATCCGGAAGGGGGAAAGGACCGGGCCCCCGGGGAGTTCGTTGGGGCCCTCCTCGCGCAGGCGGGAGGCCGCCGCGCCGTCGGACAGGCCGCTCTCCCGGTCGGTCCGGAGTTCCCGCAAGACGTCCGCGATGTCCCGCCTGTGCCAGTCGCTCATGGGGCGCCTCGTACCGTCAGGCTATGCCAACGCGGTGCACCGGACAACGGTTTGTTCGAGTGACAAAAAACGTCAACCTTTTGATTTCCGGGCCGGCAAGGCGACGGGAAATTGTCCCGTCCCCGTTATGACGAAAGAATATTAGCAGTTGAATTAGAGTGTTACAGGGTTGCTCGAAATGGCACGCCTCGTGCTAAATCATTTGTCCGGTATTGCCGATGTATAAAACACTCCCGGCCGGAGACCCCGGACCGGCAACGAAGGAGGAGGAAGGCATGAAGAAGGTACTGATGGCAATGGTCGCCGTCGCGTTGGTCGCGATGGCGGGGAGCGCGATGGCGGCGGACTCCGCCTCCGTGACGGTCAGCGCGTCAATTGCTGGGAATTGCAGATTCAGCACCAACACCGGGACCGTGTCGTTCGGAACGCTGGACCCGGAGGCCGGCGGAAACGTGAGCGGAACCGTGACACAGCCCGTGTTCTGGTGCACGAGGGGAACGGCCTACACGATCGGCGACGATGTGGGATTGCACGAAACCGGAAGCACGTACCGTATGGTGCACGCGACCTCGGCGACCGATTTCATCCCGTACACCTTCGCCTACACTGCAACGGGAACCGGGGCAGGCGCCGGCATCGCGAATCGCATCACGATGAATATCGCGGCCCAGGTCCTCGACGCCGACTATATCAACGCGTTAGCGGGAAGTTATTCCGACACCGTTACCCTCACGATCAGTCCGTAACCTCCGGGCGAATGAGGCCCGTACGGTGAAGGATACCGGCAGGGGCGGCCGCAAGGCTGCCCCTGCCATTTTCGCCATCCTGCTGTTTCTGTTTCCGACCGTGTCCCTCGCTTCAGGCACAACAGCGGTGTCCGTAACCGCCACCGTCCTCTCGAAGAGCGTCTGCCGGTTCGATTCGAAAAGTCTTGCACTGAATTTCGGGAACGTCGATCCGGAGATCCAGGCCGATGCCACCGCGACCACGACGGCGGGCTTCCGTTGCGGCGGCAGCGCGGCAAACGCCACCTTCGCGATGGTCCCCGACGTCGGGCTGCACGCGACCGGGGGGTTCCCGAGGATGCAGAACGGAACGGTAACATCGGAGTTCCTCCCCTACTTCCTCGCGTTGAACCCGCCCACCGGCACCGTGCCGAGGAACGCCAACCAGACCCTGACTGTCACGGGGACAATCCGCAGGTCGGATTTCCAGGACGCCTACGCCGGGACGTACACCGACACTGTGGTGCTCACGATCCTTCCCTGACAGTTCCTGTTTTCCTGTTTAATCCAGCGTAAATCTCTCCGGTCATATGGCCGATAAATGGTAAGGTGCGGGGTGCCGGAACGAGAACGGGAGAGGGAGCCTCGGCATGGCCCAGTATCCACGGTTTGGAGTGGTGACCCGATGACGGGATCCGGTTTTATCGGACGCTCGCGCGCCCTTTCCATAGCGTTCGGTGTTCTCGCTTTCCTTCCTGCGTTCCTGTCTTCCGATATCGTACGGGCGGGGGAGTGGAGGGTGACTCCCATTCGCCTCGACCTGGGCCGGGATGCGAGGAGCGGCGCCGTGACGGTCATCAACGAGTCGGATGAACGCCTGCAATTTCAGATGAAGGCCTTCGAGTGGACGCAGGACGTGGAAGGGAAGGACCGGTACGAGGAGACGGACGACATCCTATTCTTCCCCCGGATCATGATCTTCGACAAGAAGGGAGAAAAGATCCTCCGGGCCGGTGTCAAGGGTCCGTCTGGGGCGAAGGAGAAAACGTACCGGCTTTTCGTCGAGGAGATCCCCGAGCCGAAGAAGGCGGAAGGGGCCCGCGTCGCCATCGCCATACGGTTCGGCCTCCCGATCTTCGTGAAGCCCGCGAAGGAGGATCTCCGCGGGGAAGTGGCGGGCATCCCGATGGCGGGTGGCGCCGTGTCCGCCATGGTGAGGAACACCGGGAACGTCCATTTCGTCGTGCGGAAGGTCATCCTGAATTGGAGGGATGGAAACGGGAAGAGCGTCTTCTCGAAAGAGTTGGACGGCTGGTACCTCCTGGCGGGCGCGGAGAGGGCATATCCGGCGGAACTGCCGGCCGGCCTCTGCGGGGAGGTCGCACGGGTTGACGTCGAGGTCCGGACGGAGACCGTCTCCTTCACCGGGAACCTGGTTGCGGATCCGGCCATGTGCACGACCAAGTAAGGACGTCATGGCGCGGCGGGACACGGGTGTCTTCCGCGCGGCGGCCTACCTTCTTCCTTTGTGCATCCTCGTCTTTGTAACCCCCGCTTCCCACTGCGCGGACTCCTTCTACGTATCTGTCCTCCTAAACGGGCAGAAGAAGGGGGATCTTCTCGTCTTCCGCCTCGAAGACGGCGAAATCCTGGTAGGGCAACAGGAACTGACGGGATTCGGCCTGTCGCTTCCGGACGCGCCGGTGCAGCCGATCGGCGGGGAACCGTTCCTGTCCCTGCGCTCCATCCAGGGGATTTCGTACGCCTTCCGCGAGGAGACGATGACCCTCGAGCTGACCGCCGCGCCGTCCCTGTTCCCGAGACAGGTCATCGACTTCGCGCCCCGACGGCAGACGAACGTCTACTACCCGAGGGACACCGGGGGATTCTTCAACTACGGGGTGTCGTACTCGGCTGGGAACTCCTTCGATTTCCAGGAACTGGACGTGGCGGGCGAGATCGGGTTCCGGGCGGGGGATTACCTCTTCTTCACCGATTCCACGTACACGCGCACACGGACGGAGGATCGCTATGTGCGTTTGACGAGCAATGTGACGTACGACCGGCGCGAGCAGATGCAGCGGGCCATCCTCGGCGATTTCCAGGTGTCGTCCGGTCTCCTCGGCTCCAATCTGCTCCTTGGCGGGATCAGCTTCTCCAAGGTCTACGGGATCGACCCGTACTTCATCTACTACCCCATGACCGGTTATTCCGGCCTGGTGTCATACCCGTCCGTCGCGGACGTCTACCTCGACGGAAACCGCATCCGGTCGGAAAAGCTCTCTCCGGGGGAGTACGACCTGCGGAATATCGCGTATTACGGGGGGATGCGGGACATCTCGGTCGTGATCCGGGACCCGTTCGGCCGGGAGCAGATAATCTCCCGCCCGTACTACTTCACCGACACCCTGCTGCGGGAAGGGCTCCACTCGTACAGCTACAGCCTCGGTTTCCCGAGGGAGCGGTTCGGGGTGGAAAGCAACGAGTACGGGTCGCTGGCCTTCACTGCGTTCCACGATTACGGTTTCAGCGATACCCTCACGGCCGGTTTCCGGGGTGAGGGGGATACGGACCGGGTGAACCTCGGGCCGCAGGCGACCTTCCTGGCGGGAAACGCCGGCCAGGTGTTCCTGTCCGTGTCGGGCAGCGCAGCGAAGGAAACCGGGGGCGGAGGCGCCGCGATTCTCGCCCACCAGTACCAGAACCGGGAACTCGGCACGCGCCTCTTCCTCCAGGGACGGACGCGGGAGTACGCGACCATCTCGGAAACGGCCGCGACGGGCAGGCTCCGGTACGAGGCCGGGGCTGGCGTCGGGTACGGGACGAGCGTGGCGGGGTATATTTCGGTGGATTACGCCGTCCGGGAGAAATACGAGGGGCAGGACCAGCGGATCGCGTCTGTGGGCTATTCGAGGACCTTCTTCGGAAACCTCAACCTGCAACTGACGTACAGAAACATACGGCAGGAGACCTCGGTGAATGATTTCTTCGCCGGCCTGACGTACTATCCGTGGACCGACACCTCGCTGTCGGCCTCCTGGCGGAGGACGGAGGACGCGGACACCTTCACCGTCCAGGCGCAGAAAAACCAGCCGGTGGGGGAAGGTTGGGGGTACCGGGTCACGGCGGCGAAGACGGACGCGCCCGCCGCTTCCGTGACGAGCGTGAACCCCTTCGTCCAGTACAACGCGAAGCGAGGAATTGTCAGCGCGGAATTTGTCGGGGAATACGCGGATCCGGGGAATAACCGGGAGAGTTATCGCCTCTCCGCGGCGGGGGGGATCGC
>JAGGAJ010000050.1 GCA_017889845.1 Deltaproteobacteria bacterium | reverse complement strand
GTCGGTCGTCCACTCGATGGTGGAGTTCTGCGACGGGAGCGTCCTCGCCCAGATGGGGATCCCCGACATGCGGATTCCCATCGGGTACGCCCTGTCATACCCTGCCCGCCTTCCCCTGGAACTGCCCCGCCTGCGCCCGCATCGAATGCAGAAGTGGAGTTTCGAGGTGCCGGACCGCCGACGATTCCCTGCGCTTTCCCTCGCCTACGCCGCGGCGGAAACCGGGGGAGCGGCGCCCGCGGTCCTCAACGGGGCAAACGAGGAGTCGGTCCTGGCGTTCCTCGCCGGGCGGATCGGATTCACCGACATCGTGCGCGTCGTCGAGGGGGTGCTCGGTTCCTGGAAGGACCCGTTCACCGCGCGGACCCTGACCGCCGTGCTCGCCGCGGACGGTCTGGCGCGACAGCAGGCGCGGAACCGGATATCCCACCGGAGGAGACCTGACCCGACGTGATCTACTTCCTGTCCTTCATCGTCGTCCTCGGCATCCTGATCTTCGTGCACGAGTTCGGGCACTTCATCGTTGCCCGCAAGCTGGGCGTAGGGGTCACCAAGTTCTCCTTCGGCTTCGGGCCGAGGCTGGCCGGGGTGAAGAGGGGGGAGACGGAGTACCTCCTCTCCGCCATCCCGCTGGGCGGGTACGTGAAGCTCGTCGGCGAGAGCGAGGGGGAGGAGGTGCCCCCGGACCAGCGGGAGCGATCCTTCCACCACAAGCCGGTGTGGGTGAAGATGGCGGTCGTGGCGGCGGGCCCCCTGGGGAATCTCCTGTTCGCCGTCATCGTCTTCTGGATCGTGTTCCTGGGAGGCGTCCCGTCGCTCACCACGCGGATCGGCGACGTGGCTCCCGATTCCCCTGCGTCGAGGGCGGGGGTGCAGAAGGGGGACACGGTGATCCGGGTGGACGGGGTGGCGGTGTCGTCCTGGGAGGAACTGGCGGCGCGCATCCGCTCCGGAAGCCCCGGCAGGCCCCTGAAGATCACCGTGAAGCGGGACGGCTCCGAGACGACGGTGTCCGTGGCTCCCGAGATGCGGGAGGGACGCACGGTGTTCGGGGAGAAGGTATCGGAGCCCAAGATCGGCATCGTGGCGGGGCAGGACGTGGTCTACCGCGAGACGGGTCCCGGAACGGCGCTCGTCCGGGCGGGCCAGGAGACGGGGAAGCTGATCTATCTCACGGTGATGACCGTGGTCAAGCTGGTGACGAGGGTCCTTCCCTCCGAAACCCTGGGCGGACCCATCCTCATCGCCCAGATCGCGGGGGACCAGGCCCGGCAGGGAGTCTCTCCCTTCGCGTACTTCCTGGGACTCCTGAGCGTCAACCTCGGAATCCTCAACCTGCTCCCGATCCCCATCCTGGACGGGGGGCACCTGCTCTTCTTCTCCGTCGAGGGACTGATGCGCAAGCCCGTTTCCCAACAGGCCCGGACGCTGGCGCACCAGGTGGGGCTGGCCATCATCCTCACCCTCACGGCGCTCGTCTTCTACAACGACATCGCGCGCCTCCTCTCCCGTTGATCCTGGCGATCGAAACCGCGACGCCGTACGGCAGCGTGGCGCTGGTCGACCGCGGCGCGGTTCTCGGGGAGACGATCCTCCCCCCGGGTCGGCAGGCTTCCGAGACCATCCTGTCCGCCGTTTCGGGGCTCTTCTCCCCCGGCGGGCCGTCCCCCCGTGGGGTGGAGTGCCTGGCGGTCTCGGCCGGCCCCGGGTCGTTCACGGGCCTGCGGGTCGGGATGGCGGCGGCGAAGGGCTTCTGCTTCGGATGGGGGGTTCCGGTCGTCCGGGTGCCGACGCTGGCCGCCCTGGCATCCCGTTTTCCCGGCGTAGGGCGAACGGTCTGCCCCGTGCTGGACGCACGGAAAAAGGAAGTGTATGCGGCCTTTTTCCGGTGGGAGGGTGGAGTCCTTTCGCGCTGGACGCCGGACCTGGCCCTTCCACCCGACGCCCTGCCGGGGCGGGCCCCGGAGGGGGAGATCGTCTTCTGCGGGGACGGGGTCGGGCCGTTCGGCGCGATGTTGCGGGAGCGGCTGGGGGGTCGCGCCGGGCTGGTCGAAGGGCCGGAGGGGCTCCCCCGCGCAGGAGCGGTGGGCATCCTCGGGGAGACGGCATTCCGGGAGGGCGCTGCGGAAGATCCCGGGACGGCGATTCCCCGGTACCTCCGTCTCTCCGAGGCGGAGACGTCCCGCGCGGGCGGCGGGCCCGGGAGCCGATAAAGCCGTGGTGTTCCGTGCCGATACGCCGCGCCGGCGTCCCCCCGGTTCGTTGATCCGGATGGTTTCCTCTGGTATGCTGAAAGACCTTTTCCCGAATACGATAACGGAGGTGCCGATGGGCCAGAGCCAGGATGCGAAGATGTCCGCCCTGATCGCAAGGGACCCCGAGTTCAAGGCCCTCGTCGAGGAGCACAGGATGCTCGACGAGAAGCTGAAGGAACTGGACCGGAAGGTGTACCTCCTCCCCGACGAGGAAGTGGAACGGAAGCGGCTCCAGAAGCTCAAACTGGCCAAGAAGGACAAGATCGCGCAGATCCTCAGCCTGAGCGCATAGTGCTGCGTTTCACAAATACGGCTGCAATCGGGGACCGCTGCATCCGCCCCGGCTTCGTTGCCGGAGGTACCGACCTGTTGGCGCTCCCTCACCGGACTTCCCCAGCACGCCTCGGTCGCGACGCATTGCCGGATCCGGCGCATCGGCCCCTTCCATGCGACGCCCTGTCCGGGAACCGCACCACGGGGGGGCGCCGGCAGGGGAAGCGGGAAGGAGACGGGAGGGGAACGGGATGCAGATGACCGGCGCGGAGATCTTCGTCCGGGCGCTGGCCGACCTGGGGGTGGACATCGTTTTCGGCTACCCCGGCGGCGCCGTCCTGAACATCTACGACGCACTGTTCAAGAACACCAAGGTCCGGCACCTGCTCTGCCGCCACGAACAGGGGGCGGTGCACATGGCGGACGGGTACGCCCGGGCATCCGGGAAAACCGGGGTGTGCCTGGTCACATCCGGGCCGGGAGCCACCAACACCGTGACCGGCCTCGCCACGGCCTACATGGACTCGATCCCCGTCGTCGTCTTCACCGGGCAGGTCCCGACGCTGCTGATCGGCAACGACGCCTTCCAGGAGGCGGACATCGTCGGCATCAGCCGCCCGTGCACCAAGCACAACTACCTCGTCAAGGAGACGAAAGACCTGGCGCGGATCGTCCGGGAGGCGTTCTACATCGCCTCCACGGGGCGCCCCGGCCCGGTGCTGGTCGACATGCCCAAGGACGTCCTGACCACCCCGGCGGAGTACGACCTGCCGAAGGAGGTGTCCCTGCGGGGGTACCACCCCAACTACGAAGGCCACCCGCGCCAGGTGGAGAGCGCGGTGCGGATGCTCCTCACCGCGGAGCGGCCGGTCGTCTACGCGGGGGGCGGGGTGATCCTCTCCAACGCCTCCCCCGAGCTGGCGGAACTCGCCCGGCAGCTCTCCCTCCCGGTCACCACCACCCTCATGGGGATGGGCGCCTTCCCGGGCAGCGATCCGCTGTGCCTCGGGATGCTGGGGATGCACGGGACGTACACGGCGAACATGGCCATCTCCCACGCCGACGTGATCCTCGCCGTGGGGGCGCGTTTCGACGACCGCGTGACGGGGAAGATCGACGAATTCGCCCCCCACGCCCGGATCATCCACGTCGACATCGACCCCACCTCGATCCAGAAGAACGTCCCGGTTGACATCCCCATCGTGGGGGACCTGAAGGACGTGCTCCGGAAGATGATCCGCCTGGTCAAGGGGAAGAAGGAGGCGGCGGCCTTCCGGGAAAAGACGTCGGCCTGGCGCGGGCAGACCGCCGCGTGGGCGAAGACCCACCCCCTCACCTACAAGCAGGGGAAGGGGAAGATCAAGCCCCAGTACGTGGTGGAGCAGATCTACCGGATCACGAAGGGGAACGCCATCATCACCACCGAGGTCGGCCAGAACCAGATGTGGGCCGCCCAGTTCTACACGTACGACCGGCCGCGCACCTTCCTCTCCTCCGGCGGGCTGGGGACGATGGGGTACGGCCTTCCCGCGGCGATCGGGGCGCAGGTGGCGATGCCGGAACGGCTCGTGATCGACATCGCCGGGGACGGAAGCATCCAGATGAACATCCAGGAGATGGCCACCGCGGTGCAGTACCGCATCCCCGTGAAGGTGGTCATCCTGAACAACGGGGCGCTGGGGATGGTCCGGCAGTGGCAGGAGCTCTTTTTCCAGGGGAAGTACTCCCAGACGTGCCTGCCCCAGATCCCCGACTTCGTCCGGCTGGCGGAGGCGTACGGGGCGAAGGGATTCCGGGCCACCCGGCACGCGGAGGTCCCGGACGTGCTGCGGAAGGGGTTTGCCGCCGAGGGGCCGGTGCTGATCGACGTGGTGGTCGACCCCGGGGAGATGGTCTACCCGATGGTCCCCGCGGGGGCTCCGCTGACGAAGATGCTGCTGGTCTGACGAAGGAGAAGGGGCGATGCGTCACACCATAGCCGTCCTGGTGGAGAACGAGTTCGGGGTCTTGAGCCGCGTGGCCGGGCTGTTCTCGGGCCGCGGGTTCAACATCGAGTCCCTCTGCGTCGCGGAGACGACGGACCCGAAGGTCTCCCGGATGACCATCGTCACCTCCGGGAACGACCAGATCATCGAGCAGATCCTCAAGCAGCTGAACAAGCTCGTCCCGGTCCTGAAGGTGATCGACTTCACGGGGACGGAGACGGTGGACCGGGAGCTGGTGCTCGTCAAGGTGAACGCGGACAACGGGAACAAGGCGGAGGTGCTGCGGCTGGTGGACATCTTCCGCGCGAAGATCGTCGACGTGGCTCCGCGCTGCTACACGATCGAGATGACCGGCGGGGAAGGGAAGGTGAGCGCCTTCCTCCAGATGCTGCGCCCCATCGGGATCAAGGAGGTCGTCCGCACCGGCAAGATCGCCATCTCCCGCGGGGCGTAGGAGACCGGGACGGAAATCCGAACGACAAGGGAACGGAGGACGAAGGGATGGTCACCATGTACCGGGAGCAGGACGCCAAGGCGGAGCTGCTCAAGGGGAAGACGATCGCGATCCTGGGGTACGGCAGCCAGGGGCACGCCCACGCGAACAACCTCAAGGAGAGCGGCTTCTCCGTGATCGTCGGGGAGCTCCCCGGCGGGTCCAACGAGAAGAAGGCGAAGGAGGCCGGGTTCGAGGTCGCCGACGCCGCAACGGTGGTGAAGAAAGCCGACGTCGTCGTGATGCTCCTGCCCGACGAACTGCAGGGCGACATCTACCGCGCCTCGGTGGGGCCGAACATCCGGCAGGGCGCCTGGCTGATGTTCGCCCACGGGTTCAACATCCACTTCGGACAGATCGTGCCGCGGGCCGACCTCAACGTCTTCATGGTCGCTCCGAAGGGGCCCGGGCACCTCGTCCGCGCGCAATACGTGAAGGGAGAGGGGGTGCCCGCCCTCATCGCCGTCCACCAGGACCCCTCCGGATCCACGAAGGACGTGGCCCTCGCCTACGCCGCGGGGATCGGGGCGGCCCGCGCGGGGGTCATCGAGACGACCTTCCGGGAAGAGACGGAGACCGACCTGTTCGGTGAGCAGGCCGTCCTGTGCGGCGGGCTGACCGCGCTGATCCTCGCGGGGTACGAGACGCTGGTCGAGGCCGGGTACTCTCCCGAGATGGCGTATTTCGAGTGCCTCCACGAGGTCAAGCTCATCGTGGACCTCATCTACGAGGGCGGGATCTCCACGATGCGCTACTCCATCAGCAACACGGCGCAGTACGGCGACCTCACCCGCGGCCCGCGGATCGTCAACGAGGAGACGAGGCGGGAGATGAAGCGGCTCCTCGAGGAGATCCAGAACGGTTCCTTCGCGAAGGAGTGGATGCTGGAGAACCGGGCGAACCGGCCCGTCTTCAACGCCCTGACGAAGCGCGGCCAGGATCACCCGATCGAGGAGGTCGGCCGGCGGCTGCGGGCCCTCATGCCGTGGCTTTCCAAGGGGCGGCTGGTCGACAAGACCAGGAATTGAGCGGAGTCGCGGACCCGGTGCTCGCGCCGGAAGGGTGGCCCTTCGTCCTCGGAGGGGCCGCGTTCGCCGTCGCCGCCTGGCTGATCTGGCCGCGGGCCGTTCCCCTCGCGCTGCTCGGAGTCACTTTCACGCTCTTCTCCCTGTGGTTCTTCCGGAACCCTGCGCGCACGCCTCCCGCGGGGGCGGGGCTCGTGGTGTCCCCGGCGGATGGTAAGATTGTTTATTCGGGGGAGTGCCCAACGGGGAGGTACGCCCCGGCGCCGGGGAAGCAGGTGAGCATCTTCATGTCGCCCCTGGACGTCCACGTCAACCGGGCGCCGGTCACCGGGCGCGTGACGTCCGTCCGGTACCACCCCGGAGAACACCACGTGGCCAGCGTGGACAAGGCGTCGCTTCGGAACGAGCAGAACGGGGTGGTCATCGAGACCCCGGAGGGGCGGTCGGTGACATACGTGCAGATCGCAGGGATGGTCGCCCGCCGGATCGTCTGCGACCTGAAGGAGGAGGATGCCGTGCACCAGGGGCAGCGGGTGGGCATGATCCGGTTCGGCTCCCGCGTGGACGTCTTCCTCCCCGCGGACGCGGTCCTGCGGGTTTCGAAGGGGGACCGGGTGCGGGCGGGGGAGTCGGTGATCGGGGTGCTCCCGTGAAGCGGGGGGAATGGCGCGGGGGGGACGGTCTCCGCCGGGGGGTCTATATCCTCCCGAACCTGATCACTTCGGGCTCCCTGTTCGCCGGGTTCTATTCCATCGCCTCCACCTACACGGGGCACTTCGAGAAGGCGGCGATCGGGATCATCGCGGGGGTGATCCTCGACGGGCTCGACGGCCGCGTCGCCCGGATGACCCGCACGACCACGCGGTTCGGTGTGGAGTACGACTCCCTCGCGGACCTCGTCTCCTTCGGCGTGGCGCCCGCGTTCCTCGTGTACGGGTGGGCCCTCTCCGCATTCGGCCGCTGGGGGTGGCTGGCCGCGTTCCTCTACCTCATCTGCGGAGCCCTGCGGCTGGCCCGCTTCAACGTGCAGATCAACACGGTGGAGAAGGGGAAGTTCAACGGCCTGCCCATCCCCGCAGCGGCGACCTTCGTCGCCTCCATGATCCTGCTCTTCTACTACCTGGGCGGGTCGGGGGGATCCAAGCACTTCGCCGTGCTCCTCGCCATCTACGTGCTCGCCTTCCTCATGGTGAGCACCGTGCAGTTCAGCTCCTTCAAGGACCTCGAACCGTTCCGCCGGCGCCCGTTCAACACGCTGGTGGTCTTCGTCTTCCTCTCCCTCCTGCTGGCCGCGGAGCCGCAGGTGATGATCTTCGTCTTCATCTCGGCGTACATCCTCTCGGGACCGCTGGGGGAGGTCGTGGCGCTGGTGCGGCGGCGGCGGGAGCGTCGCGGGGAAGGGGAAAGGCCGGCCCGCCATGGCCATGACGCTCACCGAGAAGATTCTCGCTAGACACGCGGGCCGCACGTCCGTCTCGCCGGGAGAGCTGATCCTGGCGAAGGTCGACCTCGCCCTGGGGAACGACGTGACCAGCCCGATCGCCATCCAGGCGTTCCGGTCGCTGGGGGTTCCGGAGGTGTTTGACCGGGAGCGGGTGGCCCTGGTCCCGGACCACTTCGCTCCGAACAAGGACATCCGGAGCGCCGAGCAGGTCAAGATGATGCGGGAGTTCGCACGCGAGTACGGGATCGTGAACTATTTCGAGGTCGGCCGGATGGGGATCGAGCACGTCCTGCTCCCGGACGAGGGGCTGGTGGTCCCGGGTGACCTCGTGATCGGCGCGGACAGCCACACCTGCACATACGGCGCCCTGTGCGCCTTCTCCACCGGCGTTGGGAGCACCGACCTCGCGGCGGCGATGGTCTCCGGCGAGGTGTGGCTGAAGGTCCCCGACACGCTGCGGATCGTCCTTTCGGGCAGGCCGGGGAAGTGGGTCGAGGGGAAGGACGTGATCCTGCACATCATCGGGGAGATCGGGGTGGACGGGGCCCTCTACCAGGCAATGGAATACGCGGGGGACGGGATCGCGCACCTGCCGATGGCCTGGCGCTTCACCGTTTCGAACATGGCGATCGAGGCGGGGGCCAAGAACGGCATCTTCCCGTTCGACGCCGCCACGAAGAGGTACGCCGACGCCCGCGCGAAGCGGCGGTACGAGGTTGTGGCGGCGGACCCGGGCGCCCGGTACGCTGGGGAGCTTTCCGTGGATCTCGCGGCCCTGGAGCCGGTGGTGGCGTTCCCGCACCTGCCCGGGAACACGAAACCGCTGTCTCAGGTCGGCAACGTGCCGGTGGACCAGGTCGTGGTGGGGTCGTGCACCAACGGGCGGATCGAGGACCTGCGCGGCGCGGCGGAGGTGCTCCGGGGCCGTAAGGTCCACGACGGCGTGCGGATGATCGTCTTCCCCGCAACACAGGAGATCTACCTGCAGGCGATGCGGGAGGGGCTGATGGAGGTGTTCGTCACGGCGGGCGCGGCCTTCTCCACCCCCACCTGCGGGCCGTGCCTCGGGGGCCACATGGGGATCCTGGCGAAGGGGGAGCGGGCGATCGCCACGACGAACCGGAACTTCGTCGGCCGGATGGGGCACCCCGAGAGCGAAGTGTACCTGGCCAACCCCGTTGTGGCGGCGGCGTCCGCGGTCCTCGGACGCATCGGCGGCCCCGATGAACTCTGAGCTGAGGGGCAAGGCGTGGAAGTACGGGGACGACGTCGACACGGACGTCATCATCCCCGCCCGGTACCTGAACACCTCCGATCCGGCGGAGCTGGCGCGCCACTGCATGGAAGACATCGACGCCTCGTTCGCGTCGAAGGTTTCGAACGGCGACATCATCGTGGCGGGGAAGAATTTCGGGTGCGGATCCTCCCGGGAGCACGCCCCCATCGCCATCAAGGCGTCCGGCGCCTCGGCGGTGGTCGCCCGCTCCTTCGCCCGGATCTTCTACCGGAACGCATTCAACATGGGGCTGCCGATCTTCGAGGCCCCCGAGGCAGTGGACGGCATCGAGGCGGGGGACCGGCTCGCGGTCGACATGGAGAAGGGGATCCTCCGCAACGAGACGAAGGGGAGGGAGTACCGGTTCACGCCGATCCCCCCCTTCATGCAGGAGCTCGTGGCCGCGGGAGGGCTGCTGAACTACATCGCGATACGCAAGAAGGGGACCTGATGGCCGCAAAGAGGATCTGCGTGTTCCCGGGCGACGGGGTCGGTCCGGAGGTGGTGCGGGAGGCGGTGGCGGTCCTGCGGACGCTTTCGGAGGTCGCCGGGAGGCGGATGTTCGAGACCGAGGAGGCCCTCCTGGGGGGTGCTTCCTACGACGTCCACGCGGTCCCGATGACGCCGCGGGCCCTCAAGCTGGCGAAGGAGGCCGACGCGGTCCTCCTGGGGGCGGTGGGCGGTCCGAAATGGGACGTCCTCCCGTTCGCGGTCCGGCCCGAGAGGGCGCTCCTGGGGATTCGCAAGGAGCTCGGCCTGTTCGCGAACCTGCGCCCGGCCGTGGTCTTCGCACCCCTGATCGACGCCTCCCCCCTGCGACGCGAACTGGTCGAGGGGATCGACCTGATGGTCGTGCGGGAGCTCACGGGGGGGATCTACTTCGGCGAGCCCCGGGGCGTGAGGATGATCGACGGTGTGGAGACGGGGATCAACACGGAGATCTACACGCGCCCCGAGATCGAGCGCGTGGCCCGCGTTGCGTTCGAGCTCGCCCGGAAACGGTCCCGGAAGGTGACCAGCGTGGACAAGGCGAACGTCCTCGAGGCCACCGAGTTGTGGCGCAAGGTGGTGGCCGAGGTGGGGGCGAAGGAGTACCCGGATGTGGTGCTATCCCACATGCTGGTGGACAACTGCGCGATGCAGCTGATCCGCTGGCCCCGCCAGTTCGACGTGATCGTGACGACCAACCTGTTCGGCGACATCCTGACGGACGAGGCGTCGATGATCACGGGCTCGATCGGCATGCTTCCGTCCGCCTCGCTGGGGGGGAAAGTGGGGCTGTACGAACCGATCCACGGCAGCGCCCCCGACATCGCCGGGAAAGGGGTCGCCAACCCACTCGCCACGATACTTTCCGTAGCGATGATGCTAAAATACTCTTTTGACATGACCGCGGAAGCCGCCTGGATCGAGGAGGCGGTCGAGCGGGTCCTCGCCGACGGGTACCGGACGGTGGACATTTACCGCGAGGGCGAGGGGAAAAAGGTCGGAACGACCGAAATGGGCGACCGGGTCCGGGACGCCGTCCGGAAACTATCCCAGAAGAGGTGAGGCAATGAGCGGCAAGCGGTTCAACGTGGCCGTCGCCGGCGCGACCGGGGCGGTGGGCGAGGTGTTCCTGCAGATCCTGGCGGAGCGGAAGTTCCCGATCAAGAACCTCCGGCTCCTCGCGTCCGAGCGGTCCGTCGGGAAGAAACTGAAGTTCGCGGGGGAGGAATTCCCCGTCGAGCTGCTGTCGAAGAGCGCCTTCAAGGGGATCGACATCGCCCTGTTCTCCGCGGGGGCCTCGCGGAGCAAGGAGTTCGCCCCGGCGGCGTGGGAGTCGGGCGCGGTGGTGGTCGACAACTCCTCCGCATTCCGGATGGAGCCGGACATCCCGCTGGTGGTGCCGGAGATTAACCCGGAGGCGATCGGGCAGTACAAGAAGCGGGGGATCATCGCGAACCCGAACTGCACCACGATCATCGCGATCATGCCGCTGAAACCGCTGCACGACTACGGGACCCTGAAGCGCGTGGTGGCCTCTTCCTACCAGGC
>JAGGAJ010000262.1 GCA_017889845.1 Deltaproteobacteria bacterium | reverse complement strand
GCTCGCGGTCCGGCGCTTCAAGGACTATGTCCGGGCGGAGTATTCCAAGATCGCCGCGCTCCCGGACGAACCCGTGCCGGAACGGGGCGGGGGGAGGAAAACCGGGTCCGCCACCAGGTAAATCCGGGGGCGACAAGGTCCCGGAGCGGATGGGCTTCCCGGAGTCGGCCTCTGGAGTGAGGCGGAAATTGCGTCGAACGCAAGGGCAGCTCGCGGGCGCAGGTCGCGAGCGTAGACGAAGGGAAGGCCCATCCGCGAAGGGAAAGACCTTGTCGCCGTCCTGAGAAAACAGGTGAAAACCGGTCCCCCCCGGTCCTACAATCAAACCTTGGCACGGAATATCGGACGGAGGAGCGGCGCATGCCGGACGCTGGAGAAAAGGTGGCGCAGGCGACCCGCCAGCGGGCGGCGGTCTACGCGCACCTGTTCCTCGTGCTGCGGAAGCGGCTGGGCGAGGCGCAGGCGATCGACCTGATGAGCGAGGCGATCTACAACTTCGGCAAGGAGAAGTCGCGGCGCAACTACTCCGCGAAGGCGCAGTCCGGCGACCTGGCCCAGGCGGCGCGGGAGTTCGCCTCCCCCGACCCGGTGAAGCAGCACCAGTTCGCCCCGCGCATCGTCTCCCTCACCCCGGAGGAGGCGGTCATCGCCATGTCGAAGTGCCCGCTGGTGGACGAGTGGAAGGCCATGGGGCTCCCCGCCCGGGACGTGGAGACGCTGTGCACCGTCGCCCACTCGGTGGACTTCGGCACCTGGGAGGGGACGCTGCGCTACGAGCTGCACTTCGAGGGAACCCGCGGCGCGGGATGCGAGGAGTGCGTCCTTCGGGTGAAGAAAGCGCCGGCGGAGGGGTGACGGGATGGGGAAGATCCGGGGGAGAGACCTCCAGTTCCTGTTCCTGATGGCCGGGGTGGTCGGAGTCCTCGCCGTCCTGTCGATGACCGGGAAGGAGCGGTTCATACCGCGCACCGAGGCCCACCTGGCCGTAGCCTCCGTGAAGGACACGGCCGAGGCCGACGCGGTGTGCCTGTCGTGCCACGGGGAAAGGGCGCCGTCCGCGGCGGAGGCGGCCCGGCAGGGCCTCCCGATGCCGGAGAAGCACCCGTTGCGGAAGAAGAATTGCAGGCAGTGCCACCGGCTGGAGCGGAAGAAGCCGTGAGGCGGAATGGCCCGCCGCTGGGGGCGCACGTCTCCGTGGCGGGAGGGGTCCACACGGCCCCGGAGCGCGGGAAGCGGATCGGCGCGGATGTGGTCCAGATCTTCTCCAAGCACAACACCCGCTGGGAGGGAAAGCCCCTCGAGCCGGACGACGCCCGGGCCCTCCGCGAGGAGAGCGGACGCACCGGGGTCGCCGTGGCGGCCGTCCACTGCGCCTACCTCATCAACCTCGGCTCCTCGAAGGAACCGGTCCGCACCCGATGCGCGCTCCGCGCCTTCGGGAAGTTCCCCGCGGGGGTGACGTTGCTGCTGGAGAACACGGCGGGGCAGGGGAACTCCATCGGGCGCACGATGGGGCAGCTGCGCGACCTTCTCGACGCGGCGGGGTGCCCGCCGGACGTGGCGGTGTGCCTGGACAGCGCGCACCTCTTCGAGTCCGGCTCCGATGTCGGGACGGAGGAGGGGTGGGAGGGGGCCCTCGCGGAGATGGAGGAGAAGGGGATCCTCCCCCTGGTTCGGATGTGGCACCTGAACGACTCGAAGACGGCGATGGGGAGCCGCGTGGACCGGCACCAGCACATCGGGGAGGGGAGGATCGGCCTGCCGGGCTTCCGCCGGATCCTGACGCACAAAGGATTTTCCTCCCTCCCGATGATCCTGGAGACGCCCAAGGACGGCGAGGACGAGTTCGAGATGGACGTACGCAACCTGGCGGCGCTGCGGAAACTCCTCGCGTAGACGCCGGGAGCCCCAGAACGAGCTCCGCGCCGCTGGGGTACCCCCGCAGCAGGAAAAACGGGGGGCACCGGGAGGGAGACGGAATGGAGTACGAGACGATCCAGGAGCTGGCCAAGCACCACAAGCAGGTTTTCGGGCGGATCGTCAACTGCGAGATGTACCAGCTCGAGGAGGGGCGGATTCTCGCCCTCACCCGGATGCACGACGATTTCCACGACATCCGCCTTGCGATCGTGCTCACCCGGGAGAACCGGATCGAGGAGATCGCCGGGAGGATGGACCGCATCCCGTACCCGTGCTGCGAGACGAAGCCGCTGGAAATGCTCTCCGTGCTCAAGGGGATCGGGGTGCTGGAGCGGGGGGGGCTGAAGAAGGTGAAGGAGCGGATTCCACGGAACATGGGGTGCACCCACATCTACGAAATGATCGAGTCCACGTTCCGGGCCGTCTTCGTCGGGTCCTACAGCGTCCACGGGCGGAAGTGGGACGAGGTGCTCGACCTCGACATGGAGGAGAAGCGCCAGCTGGGAATCCAGTCGCCGGCCCTCGTGGACACCTGTTACACCTTCAACCTGCAGTCGGCGGACCCCGCGGCGCTCGAACGCGCCCGGAGGAAGGTCGAGGAAGCCCGCCGCAAGGTGAAGGCCATCGAGGCGGTCAAGCGCGGGGAGTGAGCCCCGGCGGAAAAGGAGATCCATGGCTTCCGAACGGCAGGTGCAGCGGTTGGCGGGCATCCTCGTCCACCACTCGGTGAAGGCGAAGAAGGGGGAGATCGTCCGCATCTCCACGTCCGAATCCGGCCGTCCCCTGGCGCTGGCGGTCTACCGGGAGGTCCTCCGTGCAGGGGCTCACCCCCTCCTTTCGGTGGGATTCGACGAGGCGAACGGGATCTTCTACGAGGAGGCGTCGCCCGAGCAGATCGCCCACCTCCCGCCGACGAAGATGTACGAGGCGAGGACCATCGACGCGGACATCATCATCCTGGCGCCCCGGAACACGCGGAACCTCTCCCACATCCCGCCCCGGAAGATGGCGGACCGGCGGAAAGCCGTCAAACCGGTCTCGGAACTCCTGCTGCGCCGCGTCCGGTGGGTCCTCACCAACTACCCCACGGAGGCGCTCGCCCAGGAGACGGACCGGTCCCTCGGGGAGTACGAGAAGTTCTACTACCGGGCGGTGGACCAGGATTGGGCGGCCATGGCCCGCATGTTCGCGCGGGCGAAGCGGATCCTCGAGCGGGCCGACCGCGTCCGGATCACGGGGAAGGAGACGGACCTCTCCTTCTCGATCCGGGGGCGCACGGCGATCCCGTGCGC